>NZ_JBSFMM010000134.1:0-31266 GCF_053599555.1 Streptomyces sp. NPDC000941 | reverse complement strand
ATTGCCTTCGAGCCGCCGCGCCCGTAACCCCACCCGGGGTCCCGTGACCCCACCGGGGGGGGGCGGGACCGGCCGGTCCCGCCCGCAGCGTCGTACCCAGTCGTACCCAGGTGCCGTCAGGCCTCCCGGCGCCCGTTCACCCGGCGGGGCAGCCCCAGCGGGTTCTCGTCGCGCAGCTCCGGCGGCAGCAGCGCGGCCGGGGTGTCCTGGTAGGTGACCGGCCGCAGCCAGCGCTCGATGGCGGTGCCGCCGACCGAGGTGGAGGTGGAGGTGGTGGCCGGGTACGGGCCGCCGTGGTGCTGGGCCGGGGCGACGGCGACGCCGGTCGGCCAGCCGTTGACCAGGACGCGGCCGGCGAGCGGGGTGAGCTCGGCCAGCAGCTCGGAGGCCCGGCCCTCGCTGCCTTCGCCCTCGGCCTCGGAGAGGTGGACGGTGGCGGTGAGGTTGCCCGGCAGCCGTCCGAGCACGGCCGCGATGTCGGCGTCGCTCTCGTAGCGGGCGAGCACGGTCACCGGGCCGAAGCACTCCTCCAGCAGCACATCGTGCTGCCCCTCCTCGGCGAGCAGCCGCGCCGGGACGGTCAGGAAGCCGGCGCTGACCGTGTGCTCACCGCCGGAGCCGGGGGTGACCGGGGCGTCCACCTCGGGGAGCTCCGCCCGCTCCTTGACCCCGGCGACGAAGTTGTCGCGCATCCGGTGGTCGAGCAGCACACCGGCCTCGCTGTTGCTGACCGCGTCGGTGAGGGACTTCACCAGCCGGTCGCCCGCCTCGCCCGCCGGGGCCAGCACAAAGCCGGGCTTGGTGCAGAACTGGCCCATGCCGAGCGTCATCGATCCGCCCAGGCCCGCGCCGATCTGCTCGGCGCGCTCGGCCGCCGCGGCCTCGGTGATCACGACGGGGTTGAGGCTGCCCAGCTCGCCGTGGAAGGGGATCGGCACCGGCCGGGCCGCGGCGGCGTCGAACAGGGCGCGTCCGCCGCGGATCGAGCCGGTGAAGCCGGCGGCGGTGATCAGCGGGTGCTTGACCAGCTCGATGCCCGCCTGGAAGCCGTGCACCACCGAGACCACGTCCACCGGCAGCCCGGACTCCTCGGCGGCGCGGCGCAGCGCGGCGGCGGTCACCTCGGAGGTGGCGGGGTGGTCGGGGTGTGCCTTGACGACGACCGGGCAGCCCGCGGCGAGCGCGCTGGCGGTGTCGCCGCCGGGCACGGAGAAGGCGAGCGGGAAGTTGCTGGCGGCGTAGACGGCGACGACGCCGAGCGGCACCTTGTAGCGGCGCAGATCGGGCCAGGGCGGGGTCTGGGTGGCGTCGGCGTGGTCGACGCGTACGTCGAGGAAGCCGCCCTCGTCCACGATGTCGGCGAAGGCCCGCAGCTGGTAGGTGGTGCGGGCGAGCTCGCCCGTGAGCCGGACGGGGCCCAGCGCGGTCTCGGCGTCGGCCGCCTCGACGATCTGGTCCTTCGCCTCGTCGAGGCGGTCGGCGGCGGTGCGCAGGAAGGCGGCGCGCACCGTACGGTCGGCCAGGGAGCCGCGTGCCTCGTGGGCCGCACGCACCACGCGGTCGATCTCCTCGGCGGTGGCTTCGATCGCGACCTGCTCCCGCTGCTTCCCGGTTCGGGGGTCGACGCTCCACACTGGTGCTGACACCGCGGAATCCTCCTGCTGTGTTGCCGCTGCTTGCGTCCCGCACCTCGGCTGTTGTTCGATATGCTGAACGCTGTCCCTGATAGTGAACTCTGTCGGGACTCTATGGCTGGTCGAACAAAGGGGTCAAGGCGATGTCAACTGCCGAGACGGGTGGGGCCCAGGTCAAGTCGGCGGTCCGTACGGTCGAGCTGCTGGAATTCTTCGCCGGCCGACCAGGTATGCACAGCCTGGCCGCCGTCCAGGAAGCCGTGGGCTACCCCAAGTCCTCCCTCTACATGCTGCTGCGCACCCTGGTGGAGCTCGGCTGGGTGGAGACCGACGCGACCGGCACCCGCTACGGCATCGGCGTACGCGCCCTGCTGGTCGGCACCTCGTACATCGACGGCGACGAGGTCGTGGCCGCCGCCCGGCCGACCCTGGACCGGCTCTCGGACGACACCACCGAGACCATCCACCTCGCCCGGCTCGACGGCACCAACGTGGTCTACCTCGCCACCCGCCAGTCCCAGCACTATCTGCGCCCCTTCACCCGCGTCGGCCGCCGGCTGCCCGCCCACTCCACCTCGCTGGGCAAGGCGCTGCTGGCCACGTACTCCGATGAGCAGGTGCGCAAGATGCTGCCGGAGACCCTTGGCGCGCTCACCGAGCACACCATCACCGACCGCGAAAAGCTCATCGAGGAGCTGCACCTCATCCGCGAGCAGGGGTACGCGGTGGACCGCGAGGAGAACACGCTGGGGCTGCGCTGCTTCGGCATCGCGATCCCCTACCGCACGCCCTCGCGGGACGCGATCAGCTGCTCGGTGCCGGTGGCCAGGCTCACCCCGGCCCATGAGCAGATGATCAAGGACGCGCTCTTCGACGCCCGCGACCGCCTCACCCTCGCGACCCGCCGCCTCTGACCCCCTGTACGGGGACGAGGTCCGCCTCACCCGTGCGGCGGAGGCGGATCGTCGCACGGGATGAAGCGTGGCCGGCGGCCCGCCAGAAGGCTGGTGTGCATGAGAAAAGCCCTGCGCGCCATTGCCATCGCCGCCTGCCTCCCCTACATCGGCCTCAAGGCCGCCTGGATCGCTGGGAGTCACCTCGGCATCCCCGAGGGCAGTGAGCTGCGCGAGCCGGGCGAGCGGACCGCGATGATCGCCGTCAACGCCGTGTCGGTCGTCATGGACGCCGCCGTCGTCGTCCTCGCCCTGCTGCTCACCCGCCCCTGGGGCCGACGCGTCCCGGCCTGGCTGCTGGCGCTGCCCGTCTGGTGCGCCTGCGGCCTGCTCGCGCCGATCATGACCGGCTTCCCGGCCCAACTGGCGGCCGGGGCGCTCGGGTTCACGAAGACAGCCCAACAGGACAATGAGCATGGCGCGTTCCTGGCCGACTGGGTCTTCGGCGTCGTCTACGGCGGCTTCATCGTCCAAGGGCTGGCCCTGGGCGCCCTGTTCGTGCTGTACGCCCGCGACCGCTGGGGCGGGCTGTGGCGCGGGCGCCTCGCCGATCTGCCCGCCGACGGCCCCACCCGCCCGGCGCAGCGCCTGACCGCCGTGGTCGCCACCGTGCTCGTCCTGCCGCCCGCCGTAGTGCATCTGCTGTGGGCCGGCGGCTCGGCCGCCGGGCTGAGCGAGGCCAGGGCCGCGGAGCGGGGCAGCGACTTCTACATCGTCGAGGCCATCTACGTGCTGTTCGCGCTCGCCACCGCCGCGGGCGCGCTCATGCTCGCCTTCCGCGCCGGGCGCCGGGTCCCGCTGAGCCTGCCGCTGGCGCTGGCCTGGGTCGGGTCGGGGGCGCTGGCCTGCTGGGGCGGCTGGCTCACCCTGGCCGGGCTGACCGCCGGGAAGGACGACGACAGGGCGCCCACCGGGCTGATGAGCGTGACCTACGCTGGGCAGATGATCGTCGGGTTGCTCGTCCTGGTGGCCGGCGCCTACTTCTTCAGCGAACGCGCCGCGGCGCGCCGGGAGGCATGACGCCCGTGGTGTGGTGGCGGCGGTGCGCCCGGGCCGCGCTGGGGCGGGCGGCCCGGCTGCGCTGGGTGCATCTGGTGCTCGGCGGGGCCCTGTTGATGCCGTACTTCCTGCTGACCGGCGTCGTCCTGGTGGCGCTCGTCCCGGGCGCCCGGCCCCTCGACTCGCTGGGGTGGCAGCTCGCCACGTACGCCCTGGCCCTGCCGCCGGCCGTACTGACCGCGCTCTTCCCGCTCGTACGCCCTCTGGAGGCCACGGCCGCGCGCTCGCTGTGCGGGCTCGCCGAGCCCGCCGAACTCGCGGCCGGGCCCGCCACGTCCTGGGACGCGCGCAGCCGCGCCGCCCTGTGGTACGGGCTGCACCTGGCGGTCGGCGGCCTGGTCAGCGCGGTCACCCTCGCGCTGCCGCCCGCCGCGGCGCTGCTGGTCGCGCTGCCGTTCACCGACAAGTCGTACGCCAGGGGCCTGGTCTGGCCGACCGCCTTCGACTCCGCCCGCGCGCTCGCCCCCGCCGCCGGGATCCTGCTGCTGGCGGCCGTGGCCGCGGTGGCCGCCGGCGCGGGGGCGCTGCTGGCCCGCTGTGCGCCCGCGCTGCTCGGGCCCACGCCCGCCGACCGGCTCGCCGCCGCCGAGGAGCGGGCCGCGCGCCTCGCCTCCCGCAACCGCCTCGCCCGCGAGCTGCACGACTCCGTCGGGCATGCGCTGAGCGCGGTGACCTTGCAGGCGAGCGCGGCGCGCAAGGTCCTCGACGCGGACCCGGAGTTCGCCCGGCAGGCGCTGGCGGCGATCGAGGAGACCACGCGCGACGCGGTGGGGGAACTCGACAGCGTGCTGGGCCTGCTGCGGGAGGACAACGAGAGCGCGAACGGAAGCGGGGACAAGAACGGGAATGGGAACGGGAACGGCGGGGACCGTACGGCGCCCGCCCCCACCCTCGCCGAACTGGACGGGCTGCTGGCCCGGACCCGGGCGGCGGGCGTCACCGTCGTACTGACCGCCCCCGGCCCGCTCGACCGGCTGCCGCCCGCCGTGTCCCGCGAGGCGTACCGCATCGTGCAGGAAGGGCTCAGCAACGCGCTGCGCCATGCGGGCCGGGTGCCGGTCAGGCTGCGGATCGTCGAACGCGCCACAGAGGAAAGGGAGTTGGAGATCACGATGGAGAACCCGGTGGAGCGGGTGAGCGGGGCCGCCCGGCGGCAGCGCACCGGCGGCGGCCGTGGCCTGCGCGGGATCGCCGAGCGTACGGAGCTGCTGCGCGGCAGCTGCGCCTGGGGCCCGACCGGGGACGGCTCCGAGGGCGGCTCCGGGGACGGCTGGCGGCTGACGGTCCGGATCCCCCTGGGGACGGTCCGGTGAGCACCCCACTACCGGACACCCCGCTGCGTATCGTGCTCGCCGACGACGAGCGGATGGTGCGCACCGCGCTGCGCGCGATCCTGTCCAGCGAGCCGGACCTGGAGGTCGTCGGCGAGGCGGGCACCGGCGCCGAGGCCATCCCGCTGGTCCTCGAACTCCGCCCGGACATCGTGCTGATGGACGTCCGGATGCCCGAGATCGACGGCATCCGCGCCACCGAGCGGATCCTTGCGACCGTGCCCGAACCGCCGCGCGTGATCGTCGTGACGACCTTCGAGAACGACAGCTATGTGTACGACGCGCTGCGCGCGGGAGCCAGCGGCTTTCTGCTCAAGCGGGCCCGCGCCGACGAGTTGGTGCAGGCGGTGCGGCTCGTGGCGCGCAGCGACTCGCTCCTGTTCCCCGCCGCGGTGCGGGCGCTGGCCGCCGCGTATGCCACCGGGCGCGACGGCCGGGCGCGGGCGCTGCGCGACCGGCTCTCCGAGCGGGAGGCCGAGGTGCTGCGGCTGATGACCGCCGGGCTGTCCAACGCCGAGATCGCCGACCGGCTGACCGTCGCCCCGGCCACGGTCAAGACCCATGTGGCCACGGTGCTCGCCAAGCTCGGCGTACGGGACCGCACCCAGGCGGTCATCGCGGCATACGAGTGCGGTTTCGTCAAACCGGGCTGACACGCGGGCGCCCAAGTGATCTGCTGTGACGGATCAAGCGGAAGTGGAAGGTGAGACGCATGGAGTACGCCCGCCTGGGACAGTCCGGGATCAAGGTGTCGCGGATCTGCCTGGGGATGATGAGCTTCGGCAACCCCGAGCACCGCCCGTGGCAGTTGGACATCGACGCGTCACGGCCGATCGTGCGGCGGGCGGTCGAGAGCGGCGTGACGTTCTTCGACACCGCCGATATGTACTCCAACGGCAGAAGCGAGGAGGTCACGGGCGAGCTGCTGCGTGAGCTCTTCGCCGGCCGGGACGACTATGTGCTGGCCACCAAGGTCTATATGCCGATGGGCCCGGGCCCCAACGACCGCGGGCTGTCCCGGAAGCACATCATGGCGAGCATCGACGCCTCGCTGCGGCGTCTCGGCACCGACCATGTCGACCTCTACCAGATCCACCGATGGGACCCCGAGACGCCCATCGACGAGACCATGGAGGCGCTGCACGACGTCGTACGGGCGGGCAAGGCGCGCTATATCGGCGCGTCGTCCATGTTCGCCTGGCAGTTCGCCAAGGCCCAGCACACGGCGGCGGTGGCGGGCTGGACCCGGTTCATCTCGATGCAGAACCACTACAACCTGCTGTACCGGGAGGAGGAGCGGGAGATGAACCCGTTCTGCCTGGACCAGGGCGTGGGGGTGATCCCGTGGAGCCCGCTGGCGCGCGGGCTGCTCACCGGGACCCGCGGCCGGGACGGCGCCGGGACCACGGTCCGGGCGGGCGACGACACGCTGGTCGAGCGGTGGTACGCGGACGCCGAGTTCGACATCGTGGACGCCACCCGTGCCGTGGCCGAGGAGCGCGGGGTGAGCCCGGCACAGATCGCGCTCGCCTGGCTGCTCGGCAGGCCCGCGGTGACCGCGCCGATCGTGGGGGCCACCAAGGTCGGCCATCTGGAGGACGCGGTCGCCGCGGTCGAACTGCGGCTCGACGAGCAGGAAGTGGCCCGTCTGGAGGCGCCGTACCGCCCGCGCCCCATCATGGGTCACAGCTGACGGGACGCGAGTGTTCCGGTACGCAGGCTGAGGCTCGGGCTCGGGCTCGGGCTCGGGCTCGGGCTCGGGCTCAGGCTCAGGCTCAGGCTCAGGCTCAGGTGAGCAGCTGCTCGATCGGGTCGATCCCGAAGTAGAGGACGAACAGCGCCGCCGTCCCCCACAGCAGCCAGTGCACCTCACGCGCCTTGCCCAGGACCGCCTTGATCAGCACATACGCGATGAACCCGGCGCCGATCCCGTTGGTGATGGAGTAGGTGAACGGCATGACGACGATGGTGAGGAACGCCGGGATGGCGATGTCGTAGCGCTCCCACTCGATATGCCGCACCTGGCTCATCAGCAGGAATCCCACCGCGATCAGCGCCGGGGTGGCGGCCTGGGCGGGCACCATCGTCGCCAGCGGGGTCAGGAAGAGGGCGAGCCCGAACAGCGCGCCGGTGACCACGCTGGCGAAGCCGGTGCGCGCCCCCTCGCCGACCCCGGCCGCCGACTCGATATAGCTGGTGTTGGACGAGGCGGACGCCGCGCCGCCCGCGGCCGCCGCCACGCCGTCGATCAGCAGCACCCGGCCCAGGTTGGGCACGTTGCCGTCCTTGTCCAGCAGCCCGGCCTCGTTGCTCACGCCGACGACCGTGCCCATGGTGTCGAAGAAGTCGGACAGGATCAGGGTGAAGATCAGCAGGACGATGGTGACCACGCCGACCTGCTCGAACGCCCCGAACAGGCTGAAGGAGCCGATCAGGCCGAAGTCCGGGGTGTCGACGACCTTGTCCGGGAGGGAGGGCACGGTCAGCCCCCACGCCTGCGGCTTGATATCGGCGATCTCGTTGATGATGACCGCGACCACGGTCGAGGCGACGATGCTGATCAGGATCGCGCCCTTGACCTTGCGCACCATCAGGGCGATGGTCAGCAGCACCCCGAGGCAGAAGACCAGCACCGGCCAGCCGGTCAGCCGCCCGGTCGCGCCGAGCTGGACCGGAACCGAACCGTCCATGCCCGGGATACGGGTGGCGAAGCCCGCGTCGATAAAGCCGATGAAGGCGATGAACAGGCCGATGCCCACGCTGATCGCCTGCTTCAGCGGCTGCGGGATCGCGTTCATCACCGCCTCGCGCAGCCCGGTGCCCACCAGCACACAGATGATCAGGCCCTCCAGCACCACCAGGCCCATGGCGTCGGGCCAGCTCATCTGCGGGGCGATCTGATACGCGACGACCGCGTTGAGCCCGAGCCCGGCGGCGAGCGCGAGCGGCAGATTGCCGCCGACGCCCATGAGGATCGTCATCACACAGGCGACCAGGGCGGTCGCGGTGACCAGCTGCGCGCCGTCGAGATGATCCTGGAACTTGTCCTCCGCCTTGCCCAGGATGATCGGGTTCAGCACGAGGATGTAAGCCATTGTGAAGAAGGTGGCGAACCCGCCCCGGACCTCCCGGCCGAGGGTCGAGCCCCGCTCGGATATCCGGAAGAACCGGTCAAGTGGGCTCTGGGGTGGGACAGTTGGGTCCGGTGCCTTGTCGGTCACCTGTCTTGCCATGTCGTGGCGCTCCTTTAAGCGTGAATCAAACGCGTGCGGGGTGACTGGATTGTGCCCACTACGCGGACCGCTCAGGTTTTCGCCGTGTTACGAGATCAAGTTGTGCTCCGAGATCAACTGGCCGCGCGGCGCGGTGCGGTGCGGTGGGCGCCGCGACGGGCGTCACTCCATCGTCGAGCCGATCTCCGAGCCGTCGGCCACGACCAGGAAGCTGGTGACGGGCAGCGAGCCGTCCTGCCGCCGGGCGCCGAGGGCCGTGACGGGGTCGGTGGTGACGAAGGGCGGGGTGGCCGCGCCTCCGGCGCTCCAGCCGCTGCCCCGGCCGGGGCTCCAGTTGTTGCCCTGGGAGACGGCCTCCGGGCCGGCGTCGGCGTTGGTGTCGCCGTTGGAGACGGAGAGGTTGCGCTCCAGCCGGGCGCGGGAGCCGGCGAAGGCGTAGCCGGCGGCCTGGTTGCCGTACGCCGTGGTGCGCCGGAGGCGGATCGCGCCGGTGTTGCCATTGGCCGAGAAGCCGAACTGGGTGTTGTCCCAGGCGGCGGAGTTCCGTACGACATGGGCGGGCGAGGGGGCCGGGGCGTCGCCGCCGAGCTGGAAGCCGCTGCCGTCGCCACGGAAGTCGCGGATGCGCCAGCGGTTCTCGCCGTTCCCGAAGGCCCAGGTGTGCTCGATGGTGACCGGGCTGGCCCATCTCCACAGGTCCACGCCGTCGTCGCTGTTGTTGAACGCCCGGACTCCGGTGATCACATTGCCGCTGCCGGAGCCGTGGGTGACGGCTATGCCGTCCGCCTGCTTGCCGCCGGTGGCGTCGTCGTGGTTGTCGTACGAGTCCAGGTTGCGGATGACGT
Organism: Streptomyces sp. NPDC000941; assembly: GCF_053599555.1. Taxonomy (NCBI): domain Bacteria; kingdom Bacillati; phylum Actinomycetota; class Actinomycetes; order Kitasatosporales; family Streptomycetaceae; genus Streptomyces; species Streptomyces sp. NPDC000941. Next base: position 22,211 of record NZ_JBSFMM010000134.1, on the reverse strand, counting down.
TGTTGTCGGTGCCCTTGCCGCGCAGCGTGAGCCCGGTGTCGCCGTTGCCGTGGGTGGAGAGGTTGGCGAAGACGGTGCGCGCACAGGAGTTGCAGACCAGGCCGCCGCCGGGGGCGTTGCGGAATTCCATGCCCGAGACGGTCCAGAAGTCGGCGCGGAGCGAGAGCAGCGAGGAGCCGGTGGAGAGCCGCGAGCCGTCGACCCGGACCTGCTCGGCGCGGTACGGCCGCAGCTCGACGCGGTCCCGGGCGGTGCCGTCGACGGAGCTGCGCAGCGTCCGGGCGGGGTAGTACGTGCCGCCGCGCACCTCGATGACGGTGCCCGCCTTCGCGATCGAGAAGGCCTTCTCCAGCGTGCGGTACGGGGATTCGAGCGAACCCGAGGCGCCGTCGTCGCCCTGCGCGGACACATACACGGTCGACGCCACCGCGCTCGCGCCTTCGGGCGCCGCCGTCAGATAGACGCCCGCCACGGCCGATGCCACGATGACGGCGCTGCCCAGCGGCAGCGTACGGTCCTTCCGGCGGCGGTGGCGACCGCGCTTGCGCCTCAGCCCCATGGCAACTCCTGTTCTGCGTCGAGGGAACGGGCCGGGGGATCCTGGTCCGACCTGTTCCAAGCTGTAGTTGCCGCCAACCCCAGCTTAGGTTGCCGCGCACTCGCGAATTCTTAGATTACGAAATCGGGATGGTCGCACGAGAGGCCGGGGCAAACCTTGATCATTTCGTGGCCGGAGAAGCCTCCTCGCCGATCAAAGGCGGTCAGGCTGCACACAGGAGGGATCGCCCCGGGCCGCGGCGCGACTCCGAGCGCGAGATCTCGGCTATAGTCGCCCCAGGCAACTACCTTGCCGTACTAACTTCCGCCCGAGGCCCAGGAGGCCCGAGATGCAGCCGCGCAGCCCCAGCCGCACCGCCCGGCGGGTCGCCGCGCTCCGCGCGGCCCATCAAACGCTGGACGGGGGCCGCCTGTTCCGCGATCCGCTGGCCGTCCGCATCCTCGGCGCGGACTCCGAAGAACTGCTCAGCCAGCTCGAGACGGCCCGCACCCCGCCCGGGCGCCGGGGCTTCCGGCTCTTCATCGCCGCGCGCTCGCGCTTCGCCGAGGACCACCTGGCCGCCGCCGTCGCGCGCGGCGTACGCCAACTCGTGGTCCTGGGCGCCGGTCTTGACACCTTCGCCTACCGCAATCCGCACGAGGCCGCCGGTCTCACGGTCTTCGAGGTGGACCACCCGGCCACCCAGGAGTGGAAGCGCGAGCGCCTGTCCGGCGCCGGCATCCCGCTGCCGCCGTCGCTGACCTTCGCACCGGTCGACTTCGAGCGGGAGAGCCTGGGCGACGGCCTGGCGGCGGCCGGATTCGACCCGGCGCGACCGGCGTTCTTCAGCTGGCTGGGCGTGGTGCCGTATCTGACCCGCGAGGCGGTGTTCGGCACGCTCGCCCACCTCGCGGGCCTGCCCGGCGGCGCGGAGGCCGTCTTCGACTACAGCGAGCCGCCGAGCGCCATGACACCGCGCGTCCGCGCCGCCCACAGCACCCGCGCGGCACGCGTGGCCGCAGTCGGCGAGCCCTTCCTGAGCTACTTCGCCCCCGAGGAGCTGGCCGCGGACCTGCGGGAGGCGGGCTTCGCGGCGGTGGAGGACCTGGACGCGGTCCGGCTCCTGGCCCGTTACGCCGATCACCACACCAACGGGAGCGCCGGCCAAGCCCCGGCCGAGGGCGGACGCCGCTCGACGGCACACGTCCTCCGCGTCGCGACGCGCGCCCAGCACCGGTGAATTTGTGGTGCGTATGAGACACGGACACGCCGATGCCACGGCGTGTCCGTGTCTCATACTCACCACAAACCCAGATGCCGGTGGAGGGCGGAGGGGAGGCCGGGCGGGGCCAGGTATCGCCCGGCCTCCCCGCTTGGGGGTGGCGGCTGTCAGAGGCGGCCCGCGCCCGCGCGCCCGTCGACGATGCCGGGCACCGCGCCCGGCGCGTCGACGCGGGTGCGCAGCGTCGGCGTCCAGCCCGCGTCATCGCCCAACTGCTCGTCGGGGACGCCCGCGTTGTGGGCGGCGAGGAGACCGGCGGGCTTGCCGCCCACGTAGTTGTTCTTCTCGGTGAGCGCCGTGCCCTTCCACTTCTTGATGACCTTGGCGGGGTCGACCGCACCGGGCAGCGTGAAGGCGTTGGCCTCGGCGTACAGCTGGGACTCGACGCCGACGCCCCAGCTGTAGGCGTAGCCCGCGGCGGGGGCGATGTAGTGGTTGTTGTAGACGTCGACCTTGCCGAAGCGGACCCGCGGGGCGCGTTCGACGATGTTCTTGAAGACGTTGTGGTGGAGGGTGACGCGGAGCTTGCCGCGGTCGGTGGCGCCCGCGCTGTCGCTGTTGCCGATCATCAGCGTCTTGTCGTGGTCGGCGAAGAGGTTCCAGGAGGCAGTGACGAGGTCGGCGCCGCGCACCACGTCCAGTTCGCCGTCGTGCTGCTGGTAGAGCTGGCCGTAGTAGCGGGGCTGGGCGCTGTCGGGGCGGCGGCCGTCGGTGAAGGTGTTGTGGTCGACCCAGACATGGGTGGAGCCGTAGACGACGAGGTTGTCGTACTCGGAGTTCCAGGCGCCGTCCGCGCCGTCGGTCGGGTCCCAGGCGGGGAAGCAGTCGAAGGCGTCCTCGAAGGTGAGGTTGCGGACGATGACGTTGTCCGCGCCGGTGACCTGGAGGCTGGCGCCCAGCAGCCGGGCGTCCCGGCCGACGCCGACGATGGTGGTGTGGGAGGGGACGGCCAGCTTGACGCGCTTCGCCTGGAGCGCGGCGGAGGCGGCGCGGGCGTCCTCCTGGGGGCCGGACGGCTGGGCGTCGCCCCAGGTGGCCGGGTCGTACGCGGTGAGGTAGGCGTCCAGGCCGTAGCCGTCGGTGGCGTAGTCGGCGCAGCTCAGCGGCTTGCCGGCGGCGTCGGTGTTGGCGTCGATGGTGCCCTTGACGTAGATGATGCGCGGGCTGCCGTCGGAGCCGTCGAGCGCCTTGGCGAGCTGGGCCCCGTTGGTGACGGTGAAGGTATGGGCCTTGTCGGCCTTGGCGCCGCCGGTCGTGCCGCCGTCGGCGGAGGCCCAGCCGTCGCCCGCCGGGAGCGTGCCGCGTACGGGCACGGAGGGGGCCGCGGGGGCTGCCGTGGCGGGGGCGGCGGCGAGTACGAGGGCGGCGCAGCAGAGCACCGAGGCGAGCGAGGCGACGCGGGCATGACATCTGGGAGTGCGCATGGTCCGGCTCCTTGCGGGGCGTGTGGGGGCGTACGGGGAAGGGATGGCGGCGGGGGCGCGGGGCGCTACCAGGTGATCCAGCTGTCCGGGATCGCCTCGTCCAGGCGGCGTACGTCGGACGGGGCCAGCACTCCCTTGGCCTTGAGCTCGCGCGCCACCAGGCGGGCCACCTCGATCGCGCCGTGCGGCTGGAAGTGGGTGTTGTCCTGCTTGCCGTCCGGGTAGTTGGGCGACTCCCCCGGGTCGAGCCAGTTGAAGCAGCCCTTGGTGGACTCGGGCCCGAGCCGCTGCCACAGGGCGATGCTCGACGCCTGTACGTCGATCAGCGGCACCCCTTCGGCCCGGGCGAGGGAGCGCACCGCGTCGGGGTAGGCGCCGTGCGTGGGCTGAGCGGTGCCCGCCGCGTCGAACTTACGACGCTCGACGGAGGTCAGCAGCACCGGGCGGGCGCCCCGGTCGCGCGCCCCGCCCACGTACCGCCGCAGATACTGCGGATAGGTGGTGGCCGGATCGGTGCCCCGGGCCGGGTCGTCGGTCTTCTCGTCGTTGTGGCCGAACTGGATGAACAGGAAGTCGCCGGACCGGATGGCGGCCAGGATCGCCGCGAGCCGCCCCTCGTCGTAGAAGCTCTTCGAACTGCGGCCGTTGACGGCGTGGTTGGCGACCCGCAGCCGGTCGGCGAGGAAGAAGGGCAGGGCCATCCCCCAGCCGGTCTCGGGGGCCGCCGAGGCCGCCTTCGTGGCGGCGGTGGAGTCGCCCGCGAGGTAGACGGTCACCTCGGCGCGGGGCCTGCCGCGCCCACCGGAGCGGGCCTGGGCGGTACCGGTCGAGGCGAGGGCGAGCGGGACGGCGGCGAGCGACGCCGCCGCGTGTCTGCGGGAGAGTGCCATGGCGTGCGAATGCCTTTCGTCCGGGTCACGGGTCACGGATTCAGGGGGTGCACGGGTGTGTGTGTGGGTGAGCGCGGGCCGGCCGCCGGCGTACGGCGGCCGGCCCGCGACGCGAACGCGCCTCAGTTGTGCTCTTTCCAGTCGGCCTGGGCCGCGTTGAGCTCCTTGGCGACCTTGTCGCAGAAATCCTTGGCGCTCATCTTGCCGAGCAGCACCCGCTGGAAGTTCGGCTCGTTGTCCGCCTTGCTGATGGTGTTCCAGTCCGGCAGGTAGTACGGCAGCTGCACCACCTTGGTCTGCGGATCGCTGAGCGACTGCAGCGCCGCCTTGGTCGGCGGGGCCTGCTGGATCCAGGCGTCGTTCGCGGCGTCGACATTGGCCGGGATGGCGCCGACATCCTCGTTCCAGAGGCTGTTCATCTCCGCGGAGGCCGCGAACTCGATGAACTTCCAGGCCGCCGCCTTGTTCTTGCTCGCCTTGAACAGGCCGAGGCCGTCGACCGGGTTGGAGACGATGGTGCGCGGCTGCCCCTCGGCGGACGGCGGCATCGGCACACCGGCGATCTTGTCCTTGCCGAACGCCTTCACATGGTCGTTGTAGCTGCCGAGGTTGTGCTGCAGCATGCCGATGTCGCCCTGGTCGAACTCGGCGACCATCTTGGTGAAGTCGTTGTTCAGGTCGGCCTCCGGGGTGGCCTTCTTGAAGAGGGCGACGTACTTCTCCAGCGCCGCCACATTCTTGGGGTCGTTGAGGGTGGTCTTCTCGCCGTCCCAGAAGGTGTCGATCCCGGACTGGGCGTACATCATCTCCATCGCCTGGGCGATGGACCCTGCCCCGCCGCGCAGGGTGAAGCCGAACTTGTTCTTGTCCTGGTCGGTCAGCGCGTCGGCGGCCTTGTAGAAGTTGTCCCAGCTGGTCGGCGCGGGCAGGTTCTTCGCCTTGAACAGATCGGTCCGGTACCACAGGGTGCCCTGGTTGGCCGAGGTCGGGACGGAGAACATCTCCTTGTCGTCGCCACCGGCCGCGCGGACGCTGTCCACCATGTTCTTGACCAGCTTGCCCTTGAGCGAGCTGTCCTGGATGCGGTCGGTGACCGGCTCCAGGGCGCCCTGGACGACGAGGTTGGCCAGGTACGCCGTGCCCACGCCGCCCACGTCGGGCAGGCTGTCGTTGCCGCCCTGGATGGCCGTGCTGTACTTCGACTGGACGTCGGCGATCGGGATCGGCACGTACTCGACCTCGATGTCCGGGTACTTCTTCTCGAACTTGGCGATGATCTGCTTCCAGATCGCGGTGCGCGGGCCGCCGTTGTTGTCCCAGAAGACGATCTTGCCCTTGCCGGACCCCTCCGACCCGGAGCTCGACCCGTCGTCCCCGCACGCGGTGGCGGACAGGGCGAGGGCGAGCGTCACGGCCACGGCGGCGGCGCCACGTACGGCTGGTATCGGGTGCTTTCTCATCGGGTTCATTCGCATGGTGCGCATCTCCTAGCGGTGAGTCTGGGGTGCCCAGCCGTCGCCGCCCGCGAGGTAGTCGGCCACCTCGTGGTCCGCGGCGTCGGCGTCCGTCATCCGCGGTCGGTCGGCGGACGGGGCGGCCCCCGGTCCGGTGTTGCGGTACTCGCTGAAACGGGCTTCCTGCCACGGGAATCCGCTCATGTCCGTCCACGGGGAGGACTTGATCGCGGCGGGCAGCCAGGTGTCGCGGATCAGCACCTGGGCGATGGCGTCCGGCTCACCGCCGGGGTGCCAGGGTCGGCCGAGGTGGAAGGTCTGGTCGGGCGCGTCGCTGACGATCCGGCTCCGGGTGATGAGAAAGCCGTACGGATTGCCCTTCCAGGTGCTCGCGGCGGTGATGTAGCCGTTGTTGCTGTCGCTGCCGCGGCTGAGCGCCTTGATGGTGGAGCGCTCGATGACGGTGGTGGCGCGGCCGTAGATGAAGTCGACGTCCCCTTCGATATACGCGTCGCGGAGGTAGACGCGGCTGACGGTGGTCAGCTTGGGGCTGTCGGTCATCAGGGTGTCCTGGTTGCCCTTGAAGGCCGTGTCCGTGAAGACGATCCGGTCGCCGGTCGTCTTCATGGCCAGCGCCTGCTCACCCTTGAGGTCGTGGGCGGCCTCGTCGAAGTCGTTGACGAAGGTGAGGTGGCGGGCGGTCACATCGCTCGCGGCGATCAGGACGGTGGCGCTGCCGGTGGAGCCGCCGTACTCGGCGGGGGTGTCGTGGACGATGACGGTGTCGCCGCGGTCCCGTCCGGTGCCCAGGAAGGTGAGACGCGGTTTGTCGGCCGGGACGCGGACCTGCTCGCGGTAGGTGCCGGGCGCGATGGCGATCGTGATCCGGCCGTCGTTGCCCGACGGTACGGCGTTGACGGCGGCCTGGACGGTACCGAAGTCGCCGGAGCCGTCGGCCGCGACGCGCAGCACGGTGTCGGTGCCGAGGCTGCTCTGCGGTCCGGAGAACTTCTTCACCAGGGCGGGCACGGCGGCGGCCGGGTCGAGCCGGTACGGGTAGAAGTCGTGCGGGTCGAATGCGGTGCCCCGGGTGTCGTGGCGACCCGTGGTGTCGCGGGCGATGCTGCCGCGCTGGACCAGCTCGGCGGTCTCGTCGGCCTGGTAGGGGTGGCGGATCCCGTCGTAGTAGCTGTTCTCGATCACCATCTTGGTCCGGCCGCGGGACCAGTTGCCGTACGTCCACACCGGGTCCTCGTCCCGGTACTGGGCGGACAGGTAGTTGTTGTAGAGGTGGGCGTGGGCGGCGTTGTCGATGGACGGGCTGCGCTGCTTGATACCGGTGAACCAGTTGTGGTGCACGGTGATGTTCGTGGTCACGTTGTCGGTCCAGCCGAGGCCGAACGCCTTGTTGTGGTTCTTGAAGACGTTCCAGGAGACCGTGATGTAGTCGCTGTCCTTGCGGATGTCGAGCAGTCCGTCGCCCATGTGGGTGAGCGTGTTGTGGTCGATCCATACGTGGTGGACGGTGTCCATCTGGATCGCGTCGAAGTCCTGGGTCTTGCCGTCCCAGTCGCCCTCGACATAGCTGTCCCGGATGGTGAGGTTCCGGATGATGACGTTGTGGGTGCCGGGGTTGAGATGGAGCTCGCCGTGGACGATCTCCCCGGTGGTGCCCACGCCGATGAGGGTCTTGTTGGAGGCGACGATGATGTCGGAGCCGAAGGGGGAGACGTCGATGGAGCCTGCGATGCGGATGATGTAGGGGTTGGGGGAGGCGGCGTACGTGGTGAGGTCTTGCTGGGTGCGGACGGTTACTACTTTGCCGCCGGCGCCGCCTGTTGTGCCGCCTGCGGTGGCGGCGAAGCCGTCTGGTTTGTCGGGCCAGGTTTTGGTTGTGGCTTGGGTTTTGTCTTGTGCCGTTGCCGTGGGCCCTTGGAACGCTGCGAATAGCGTGAGCATCACGGCCAGCAATACGGCCGTGGGTCCTAAGGGTCGCGCCGTTGTGCTTGCTGTGCGTGGCCGTCTGCGGGTGGGGGTGTGCCCACCCGTCCCGCCCCGCGGGACGATTGCCCACAACCTCATGGGGCTGTTCCTTCCGTACGGAAGTTTTTGAATTCGGCGTGGCCCGGTAGTCCCTGGCCCTTGGGGGCTGTGGCGAAGAGGCCCAGGAGGGCGCCTACCCAGCGCCAGGGGGTGGCGGCGAAGACGGGGCCGGAGGGGTGCCAGCCGTTGTCCGTGCCCGTGTCCGTGCCCGTGCCCGTGCCCGTGCCCGTGCCCGTGTTGGTGAGGAAGCGGCAGCGGGCGCCGCGGGTGACCTCGATCCGGAGGCGGGCCCGGCCGTCGGGGGCGTCGCGTGGGGGTTCGGCGTCTCGTTCGCGTTCGGTGGCGACGTCGGCGAAGCGGTGGACGAGGCGGGTTCCGTTCGCCGTACGCTCCAGGCCGATCCAGCCGAACGCGTCGCCCAGGAGGGCGAGTCCGGCCTTGGCGCCCGGCACCTCGCTGCGCAGGGACAGCTCGACCGTCACCGTGAACTCCTCCGCGGGCAGCCGCTGCACCAGCACGTTCGGCAGCCGCCGCAGATCGTCCGCGTCCGCGGTGCGGTGGCAGGTCAGCCACAGGCCGTCGCCGCTGTGGGCGGTGGTCAAGCCCGGGGCCGGGTTGGCCGTCCACGACCACTGGCGGCCGTACCGCCCGCCCGGGAAGCCGTCGTCGGTCGCCGGGGCCTCGGGGGGCTGCGGATCCGCCTTGGGTTTGCGGTACGTGGCGACGGGTTCGCCTCGGTCGCCCATCGCGGGCCAGCCGTCCTCGGCCCACTCCATGGGCTGGAGGTGCACCACGCGCCCGTACGCGCCGCGCTGCTGGAAGTGGAGGAACCAGTCCTCGCCCGCCGGGGTGTCCACCCAGGCGCCCTGGTGCGGACCGTTGATGTCGGTGCGGCCCTGGGCGAGGACGGTGCGGTGTTCGTACGGGCCGAAGAAGTCACGCGAGCGCAGCGCGCCCTGCCAGCCGGTCTCCACGCTGCCCGCCGGGGCAAGGATCCAGAACCAGCCGTCCCGCTGGTAGAGCTTCGGCCCTTCGAGGGTGAACCAGCCGGGGATGGCGTCCGCGTCGACGATCAGTGTGCCCTCGTCCAGCAGGGCCGTGCCGTCGGGGCTCATCCGGTGACCGGTGAGCCGGTTCTTGACCCCGGCGCGGGATTTGGCCCAGGCGTGGACCAGGTAGGCCGCGCCGTCCTCGGCCCACAGCGGGCAGGGGTCGATCAGGCCCTTGCCCGCCTTGAGCAGCTGCGGCCTGGTCCATGGGCCGCGCGGGTCGGGGGCGTTGATCTGGTGGATGCCGGTGTCGGGGTCGCCCCAGAAGATCCAGAAGCGGTCGTCGTGGTGACGGATGCTGGGTGCCCACACCCCGCAGTCGTGCCGTGGGGCGGCGAACGCCTCCTCGGGTTCGAGGCGTTCCAGGGCGTGTCCGATGAGCCGCCAGTTGACCAGGTCGCGGGAGTGCAGGATCGGCAGGCCGGGGGCGCGGCCGAAGCTGGAGGCGGTGAGGTAGTAGTCGTCGCCGACCCGGATGGCGTCCGGGTCCGACCAGTCGGCGTTCAGCACGGGGTTGCGGTATGTGCCGTCGCCCTGGTCGGAGCGCCAGACAGGGACCTTTGCCAAAGCGCTCATGCTGTGCCTCCCTTCTTCGCTTCTCCGCACACGCGGCGCAGAGGTGCCGCTATCGCCGCCGTCCGCGGCCCGGCGGCCGCGTGCGCGTCGCTCATACGGTCGCCCCCTTGTCGGACAGCTGCGCCCCGATCCGGGCCGCCGTCCGGCGGTCCAGGCGGCCGTCGGCGACCGCGGTGACGATGCGCCGGGTGACGGTGTCGGCGGGGGCGATGGCCAGCCGCCGGTCCCAGGCGAGGGCCGAGCCGACGCCCGGGTAGTCGCCGGTGCGGACGAACCAGGGGTCGGCGCGGGTGTCGCCGGTCGCCCCGGCGAACACCAGGGTCCAGTCCTCGGCCGCGAGCGCCAGCCAGTCCGAGGGCCTGCCGTGCACCGCGGCCTCGCCCTCGCCGTCGGCGCTGAAGACCCGCGGCGGCTCGGCGCGGCGCGGCGCGCGCCAGAAGAAGCCGCCGTAGCCCGCGCCGGGGCGGCCGTTGGTGGCCGGGCTGCCGATGGTGACGGTCTCCCCGGTCACGTTGGTGAGGGCGGTGGTGAAGTCGAGCGCCCAGCAGCCGTCGGCGCCGTGTGAGAGGGCGCGCACCGCGACCGTACGCCGCTCCAGCAGGATCTGCCGCCCGCCCGCGACCCACGACAGCTCCTCCACGAAGCCGTCCGGGTCGCGCAGCAGCCAGCCCAGGTGGCGCTGCGAGCCGTGGTTGTCCAGTTCGGTGGGACCCTTGCCGCGCACATAGGTGCGGCCGCCCCAGAAGTTGCGCCCGGCCAGGTCCGGGACGGCCACGCCGACGCCCAGGTGGTGCGGGTGGTCGGCGGGGCGCGACTCGGTGACGGTGATGCCGGCCAGGGTCCGTACGGGGTGCAGATACGGGCGGGGGGAGAGGGTGTCGGGGAGCTGCGGGCGGTGGGTGTAGGTGCCGACGGGGCGTCCGTCGCAGCGCAGCAGGGTGCAGGGGGGCCGGTTGGTCAGGGAACGGTTCATGTGTGGGGGACCTCCGCGGGGGGTGCGGCCCAGGGGGCGCGCAGTTCCGAGTAGAGGGCGAGGCGTTCCGCGCCGGCGGCGACCAGGCGGTCGATGCCCGGTACGACGCGGCGCTTCGCCGAGGGCGCCGCGCCGATGCCCGGCTCGGTGCGCCAGGCGTCCGCGGGGAGCCGGACCGGATCGGGGGCGGTGCGGATGGCTTCGACGACGCGCATGAACGCGCCGGTGCGGTGTGGGGGGACGAGCAGTTCGGTGCCGTCGCGCAGATGCGCGACCAGGTTCTCCAGGAGGTCGGTCCTGGGGTGGTCGGTGGTCTCCGGCTCATGTCCCGGGCGCTCCAGGAGCACCCGGTCGAGCTTGTACCAGAAGGTGATCCGGCCGCGGTCGCCGTGGATCAGGACGTACGGCTCGCCGGGCTGTTCGGCGCAGAGCGTGGCGGCGACGGTGACGGTGGTGTTGCCTGCGGTGCGCAGCCGTACGCAGGAGGTGTCGTCGGCCTCGATGTCGTTGGCCCGGAACAGCTCCAGCTCGATGGAGGTGATGTCCTCGGCTCGGTCGGCTCCGTCGATGTACAGGGCGGTGGCGACGGCGTGGGCGAGGGGGTTGGTGAGTACGCCGTCGATGACGTCCCGGCCGTCGAGGGAGCGGTGTCCGGCCCAGGCGGCGCGGGTGTAGTAGTCCTCGTCGCGGGCCCAGGCGCCGGCCGCGCCGATGCCGGTGATCTCTCCGATGGCGCCGTCGGAGATGAGTTTCCGGATCGCGGTCAGGGCGTGGGAGCCCAGCGACTGGAAGCCGATCTGGCAGGCGGTGCCGAGTCTGTCCAGGCCCTCGGTCATGCGGGTGAACTCGGCGTAGGAGGGCGTGGGGGGCTTCTCCAGCAGCAGGTGGGCGCCGCGGCCGGCGGCGGCGAGGGCGAGGTCGGCGTGGGTGTGGATGGGGGTGCAGATGATGGCGATCCGGGCGCCCGTACGGGTCACCAGGTCGGCGAGGTCGGCGGACTGTTCGGGGGCGGGGGTGCCGGGGGTGGGAGTGCCGGGGCCGGCGAGGCCGTCGCCGAGCTCTTCGGCGGTCAGGGGGGTGAGTTCGCAGACTCCGGCGAGCCGGACCAGGCCCTGGACGGTCAGCCGCCGGATGTTCTCCAGGTGCCAGCGGCCGTGGCCGCGGGCCCCGGCGAGTACAAGGGGGGTGGGTTCCATGGTCGCCTCTCAGCCGATCCGTCCGGCGCCCGCGCCGCGCGCCACGTCCCGGGCCGCCTTCGCCGCGCCGTCGATCCGGCCGTGCAGGGCGGGGGTCCAGCCCGCGTCGGGGTCCAGGTCGCGTTCGCTGCCGGAGTTGTACGAGTTGTAAATGGCCAGCAGGTCGACGGGGTAGCCGTTGAACTCGCTGCCCTTCTGGTGCAGGGCACTGCCGTTCCAGCTCTTGACCAGGTCGGCGGCCTCGATATGGCCGGGCGTGGTGAACGCGTTGTTCTCGGCGTAGATCCGCGACTCGGTGGATACGCCCCACGAGTAGCGGTAGTCGGCGCCCTCGGGGACGTCGTAGGCGTTGTTGTAGACGTGGACCTGGCCGAAGCGGACCCGGGGAGCGCGCTGGACGACGCCCTTGAAGCTGTTGTGGTGGAGAGTGACGCGCAGTTTGCCGCGGTCCGTGGTGACGTTGTCGCCGTTGCCGATGAGCATCGCCTTGTCGTGGTCGGCGAACCGGCTCCAGGAGACGGTCACCAGATCCGAGCCGTTGGTGATGTCCAGCAGCCCGTCGTGACGCAGGTAGTTGCGGCCGAAGTAGGTGGGCTCGGCGGCGTCCGGGTGTCCCTTGTCGCTGAGGGTCACATGGTCGACCCAGACGTGGCCGGCGCCGCGCAGCCAGATGTTGTCGTACGCGGTCTTCCAGTCCCCGAGGCCGCCGGTGTTGGGCTGCCAGACGGGGAAGCAGTCGTAGGCGTCGCGCAGTTCGAGGTTGCGCACGATGACGTTGGAGGCGTCCTTGACCTGGAGGCTCGCGCCCTTGAGGACGGCGTCCCGGCCGAGGCCCACGAGGGTGGTGTTGGAGCCGACGGCCAGCTCGACCCGCTCCGCCTGGCGCGCGGCGGAGGCGGCGCGGGCCTCCTCCTGCGGGCCGGAGGGCTTCTGGCCGCCCCAGGTGCGGGGGTCGTAGGCGGTCAGGTACTTCTCGGTGGTGTAGCCGTCGGTGGCGTAGTCCGCGCAGCTCAGCGGGCGCCCTTGTGTGTCGGTGTTGGCGTCGATGGTCCCCCGGACGTAGATGATCTTCGGTACGGGGCTGCCGCCGTCCAGCGCGGCGGCCAGCTGCGCCCGGTTCCGTACGGTGAACACCTGCGCGTCGTCGGCCGCGGCCCCGCCGGTGGTCCCGGCGCCCTCCGCCGCCCATCCGTCGTCCGCCCCGAGCACCTCGCGCCCGAGGTCGCGGCCGTAGTCGTGGCTGGGCGCGGGCGGCTCGGCCTGCGCCCCGGCGGGCAGGGCCAACCCGACAAGCGCGGCGGCGGCCAGGGCCGTCGTACCGAGCCGGGTCCACCCCGTGCGCTTCGCGCGCGATTTCGCTGGAACCCCCCGTCCCTGGGGGTGCGCCATGCGCATCTTCGGACCTCCTTGTCCGCGAGAGTCGTACTCCGATCGGCGGCCGAGCCGCTGCGCGGCGGCGTTACGGCCTGGCGCCTAGCCCTTGACCGCGCCCGCGCTGAAGCCCGTGATCAGCCACTTCTGGATGAAGGCGAACACGATGACGACGGGCACGGCGGCGATCACTCCGCCCGCCGCCAGGGCGCCCAGGTCGACGCTGTCCGACCCGATCAGCGTGTTGAGGCCGACCGGGATGGTCTGCTTGTCCTGGGAGCTCAGGAACATCAGGGCGAACAGGAAGTGGTTCCAGCTGTGGACGAAGGCGAAGGAGCCCACCGCGATCAGGCCGGGCCGCAGTAGCGGCAGCACCACCGCGCAGAAGGCGCGGAAGCGTCCGCAGCCGTCCACCCAGGCCTGTTCCTCCAGGGACACCGGCACGTTCTTGATGAAGCCGCTGATGAGGATCATGGACAGCGGTAGCTGGAAGACCGTCTCCGCGATGACCACACTCCCCAGTGAGTTGATCATCTGCAGGTTCTTGAAGATCTCGAAGAGCGGGACCAGCATCAGCGCGCCGGGGATGAACTGCGAGGCCAGCAGCGCCAGCATGAACGCCTTTTTGATCTTGAAGTCGAAGCGCGCCAGGGCGTAGCCGCCGGCCAGGGCGACCGCCGTGGTCATCACCAGCGAGGAGACTCCGACGATCATGCTGTTCTGGAAGAAGATCCCGAAGCTTCGCTCGTTCCAGACCTTGGCGAAGTGCTCGCCGGTCATCGGCCAGGGCACCAGCGAGGTGGAGCCGGCCGGGCGCAGCGCGAACAGCAGCATCCAGTAGAACGGGATCAGGGTGAACAGCAGATAGAGGGCCAGCGGCAGATAGATCTGCCAGCGCGGCACGCCCTGGTCGATCCCGCGCCCGCGCTTCTTGCCCTTGTGCGCGGCCGGAGCGGTGGCGGGGGCGGGGGCGAGGCCCTTCTCCGCGAGTGCGGTGGTCACTTGTTGTCGCCTCCGAACTTGCTCAGGCGCAGATAGAGAATCGAGCAGAAGAGAAGGATCACGAAGGCGACGGTGGTCAGCGCGGAGGCGTAGCCGAAGTCGTGCCCGTCGATACCGGTGTTGGCGACATACAGCGGGAGGGTGGTGGTCTGCCCGGCCGGGCCGCCGCCGGTGAGGGTGTAGAGGAGGTCGACGTTGTTGAACTCCCACACCCCGCGCAGCAGTGTGGAGAGGATGATCGCGTCCTTCAGATGCGGCAGGGTGATGTGGAAGAACTGCCGCGTCCGGCCCGCGCCGTCGACCGAGGCCGCCTCGTACAGATCCTTCGGGATGGACTGCAGATCGGCCAGGATGAGGATGGCGAAGAACGGGACGCCGCGCCAGAGTTCGGCCAGCACGGCCGCCCAGAAGACGGTGCCGGTGTCGGAGAGCACCGAGGTGCCGTAGCTGCCGATCCCCGCGTCCGCCAGATAGCGGCTGATGCCGGTGGACGGGTTGTAGAGCAGCATCCAGATGGTGGTGGTCAGCACCCCGGACACCGCCCAGGGCGAGAAGACCAGGGCGCGGGCGATGCCGCGGCCGATGAAGGTCTGGTTGACCAGCAGGGCGAGCGCGAGTCCGAGGACGAGCTGCAGCAGCACCTCGGTGACGACCCATTTGCCGCTGAAGGCGAGGGTGTCCCAGAACTGCGGGTCGTCCGTGAAGATCTTGGTGAAGTTGTCCAGGCCCGCGTAGCCGTTCCGCCAGGGCTTGGTGACGTTGTAGTTCTGCAGGCTGTAGTAGAGGACGCTGAGCATCGGATAGGCGATGAAGCCCAGCATCAGCAGCCCCGCGGGGGCGATCAGCAGATACGGGAGGCGGCGGGCGGAGCCTTTGCCTTTGCCCATGCCTTTGGTACCGCTGGTACGGCGCCGGGTGACCCGGGGTGGTTTCGCCACGGCGTCGGCCATGACTGCTTCTCCGTTCTCAGGGGTGCACGGTCGGGCGGGTGAAGCGCTTACCGAATGTTGTTCGGTATGTCGTGCAAAAAAATTGCTGCTCAGAGGGGAGTTCAGCCCGCGTATGGCTCGGGGTCCACGCCGGGGGCGGAAAGGAAGCGGAAGTCGCAGCCGGTGTCGGCCTGGGTCATCTGTTCCTGGTAGAGCGCGCCGTAGCCGCGGGCGTAGCGGGGCGGGGGCGGTGTCCAGGCCGCCCGGCGCCGCTCCAGCTCGGCGTCGTCGACCTCCAGGCGCAGCGTGCGCGCCTCGACGTCGAGGGTGATCAGATCGCCGGTGCGGACGAGGGCGAGCGGCCCGCCGACGTACGACTCGGGCGCGATATGCAGCACACAAGCGCCGTAACTGGTCCCGCTCATCCGCGCGTCGGAGATACGGACCATGTCCCGCACCCCCTTCTTGAGGAGGTGGTCGGGGATCGGCAGCATGCCGTACTCGGGCATCCCGGGGCCGCCGAGCGGGCCGGCGTTGCGCAGCACCAGCACACTGTCCTCGGTGATGCCGAGGGCCGGGTCGTTGATGGTGGCCTGCATCGTCTTGTAGTCGTCGAAGACGACGGCCGGGCCGGTGTGTTCGAGCAGCCGCTGCTCGCAGGCGATGTGCTTGATGACCGCGCCGTCGGGGCACAGATTGCCGCGCAGCACCGCCACTCCCCCCTCGCTCGCCCGCGGGTTGTCGAGCGGGCGGATGACCTCGGGGTTGTGGACGAGGGCGCCGTCGAGCTGTTCGCTCAGGGTGGTGTGGGCGACGGTCGGGCGGTCCAGGTGCAGGACGTCCTTCAACCGGGCCAGTTCGGCGAGGAAGCCGGGCAGACCGCCCGCGAAGTAGAAGTCCTCCATCAGATAGCGGCCGCCGGGGCGGAGGTCGGCCAGCACCGGGACGGTACGGGCGATCCGGTCGAAGTCGTCGAGAGTGAGCCGCACCCCGGACCGCCCGGCCATGGCGATCAGATGGATCACGGCGTTGGTGGAGCCGCCGAGCGCGAGGACGGTGGCGACCGCGTCCTCGTATGCCTCACGGGTGAGGATCCTGGAGAGCTTGAGGTCCTGCCAGACCAGTTCGACGATGCGCAGCCCCGAGTCCGCGGCCATTCGCTCATGCCCGGAGTCGACGGCCGGGATGGAGGAGGCGCCGGGGACGGTGACGCCCAGCGCCTCGGCGGCGGCCGTCAGCGTCGAGGCGGTGCCCATGGTCATGCAGTGACCGGGCGACCGGGCCAGGCCGCTCTCCAGCTCGGACATCTCGCAGTCGCCGATTAACCCGGCCCGTTTGTCGTCCCAGTACTTCCACATATCGGTGCCCGAGCCCAGCACCTCGTTGCGCCAGTGGCCCGGCAGCATCGGCCCGGCCGGCACGAACACGGTCGGCAGATCGGCGGTGGCCGCCCCCATCAGCAGCGCGGGGGTGCTCTTGTCGCAGCCGCCCATCAGGACCGCGCCGTCCACCGGGTAGGAGCGCAGCAGCTCCTCGGTCTCCATGGCGAGCAGATTGCGGTAGAGCATGGGCGTCGGCTTCTGGAAGGTCTCCGAGAGCGTCGACACCGGGAATTCCAGCGGGAATCCGCCGGCCTGCCACACCCCGCGCTTGACCGCCTGCGCGCGGTCCCGCAGATGGACGTGGCAGGGGTTGATATCGCTCCAGGTGTTGAGGATCGCGATGACCGGCTTGCCCAGGTGCTCCTGGGGGAGGTAGCCGAGCTGGCGGGTACGGGCCCGGTGGCTGAAGGAGCGCAGGCCGTCCGTGCCGTACCACTGGTGGCTGCGCAGTTGTTCGGGCGTCTTTCTACCGGAGCTCGTGGGGGGTTGGGGGGTCGCGGGCGTCATATCGCCCACCCCTGGACGAGCGCGGCGACCTCGGCGCGCTGCGGTTCGGGCAGCGCGCTGCTCGGCGGGCGGATGTCGCGGCGGCACAAGCCCAGCGCGGCAAGCGCTTCCTTCACGACGCTGACGTTGTTGGCCGACTGGTGGGCGGCGCGCAGATCCTCGAACGGCCGGATCTGCTCCCACACCTTCATCGCGCCCGCGTAGTCCCCGGCGCGCAGCGCGCCCAGCATGTCGAGCGAGACCTTCGGAGCGACGTTGACCAGTCCGGAGGTGAAGCCGGTGGCGCCGACGGCCCAGTACGAGGGCGCGTACAGCTCGGCGAGCCCGGCCACCCAGACGAACCGGTCGAGCCCCGCGTCGCGGGCCACCGCGGCGAAGCGCGCCGCGTCCGGGACCGCGTACTTGACGCCGATGACGTTGGGGCACGCCTCGCCGAGCCGGGCGATGGCGGCCCCCTCGATCAGCGGGTTGCGCAGATACGGCACCACCCCGAGCTCGGGGACGGCCTCGGCGATGGCGCGGTGGTAGTCGACCCAGCCGTCCTGGGAGACGTAGGGGTGCACGGGCTGGTGCACCATCACCATCCCGGCGCCCACCTCGCCGGCGTGCCGGGCGGCCTCGACCGCGGTGGCCACGTCGTGGCCGACGCCGACGAGGACGGCGGCCCGGTCGCCGGTCTCCGCCACCGTCAGCTCGGTGACTAATCGGCGCTCGGCGAGGGTGAGGGCGTAGAACTCGCCGGTGTTGCCGTTGGGGGTGACGGCCCGTACGCCGCCGTCCAGGAGCCGGCGCAGCAGGGCGCGGTAGGTGTCCTGTTCCACGGCGCCCTCGGCGTCGTACGGAGTCACCGGGATCGCCACGACGTCCGCGAGCGCCGCCCTCAGTGGTGAGTGGTCCATACGGTGCCTATCCCTTCTGGTCGGGCCGGTACGGCTGGTCGGGCCGCACGCGGCGGAGCCGCATATCGATAGGGGTCGGTGGGCCGGTTGGGCCTGTCGGCCGGGGGCGGTCGCGGGTTGGGGCGTGGGTCGCGTGGGCGCGTGCGGGACCGTCCCCTCATCGCACGCGCCCACGCGGTCTAGGGGGCGGCCTCCGCGGCCCGGGCAGCGCCCGGGGCCAGACCGCCTGCGGCTTCCGGGCGTTCGGGGACTTCCGCGACGTCCGGGAAGGCGCGCCGGACGAAGGACGCGATGTGGTCGTGCAGGGCGGCGGCCGCGCCGTCCGCGTCGCCGTCGAGCGCGCGGGCAAGGATCTCGCGGTGCTCGTCCGCCTCCCGCTCCCAGGACGGAACGGCCTGCCAGGCGACGGCGGAGACGAGGGCCGCCTGATCGCGCAGCTCGTCGAGGATTCCGGCCAGCAGCGGGTTGCCGCAGGGCAGATACAGCGCGCGGTGGAAGTCGCGGTTGGCCAGCGAGCGGCCGGCCGGGTCGGCCGCGGCGGCGGAGCGCTCCAGGGCGGCGCTCGCGCCGGCCAGGTCGGCGCGCGTGGTGACGGTGCGGCGCAGCGCCTCGGGCTCGAGCAGCAGGCGTACGTCGTAGACGGCCTGGGCCATGGCGGTGTCGACGGTGCGTACGGTCGCGCCCTTGTACTCGCTCATCACGACGAGCCCGCGGCCCGCGAGGGTCTTGAGGGCTTCGCGGACCGGGGTCTTGGAGACGCCGAACTGGGCGGCCAGCTCGTTCTCGACGAGGGGCTGGCCGGGCCGCAGCCGTCCGGTGAGGATCCCGTGCTTGACCGCCTCCAGTACGTACTGCGTACGGGAGGGGATCGGGCTCGGCGCAATGTCCATGGGGTTCTCAGATCTCACATATCGCGTCTCATATATGACGTACGAAGTACGACGCGATGAAATTAGGACCGCCCCGGGGGTTCGTCAACGGTTCTGACAAAAATTGCCGGGGCGCGCCTCGTGAGTTGAGTGGGCGTCAGGGGAGCCGTTCGAGGGCGGTACGCACGGCGGCGAGGTCCGCATCGGAGGCGAGTCCGGCGTGGTAGAGCCGGATTTCGTCCGCGCCGAGGCCGACCGCGTGGGTGGCGTCGGCTTCGAGGGTGCCCGGGCTGCCGCCCATACCGGCGACGACGGTGAAGTTCGCCGCCAGGGTGGTGCGTTCGGTCTTGTGCGGGACGAAGGGGGTCAGCACATCGACCCGCCCCGCGTCGTTCCCGGTGCAGGGCAGTACGACGCCGTCGGCGTGGCGGAGGATGCCCTCGGGGTCCACCCCGACGTTCGCGCCGAAGCGGTGGGGCGCCGGGTCGGCGTGCAGCAGCACCTGGAACTCGCCGCTCGCCGCCCCCCGTACGGCGGCGACGGCGTCCCGCTGCAGCTCGGCCGCGACCCGGTCGCGCCAGGTGGCGAAGGTAACGACGTGGTCGGCGCCGAGCAGCTTCTCCACCTCGGCCCACTCCGCGGCCCGATCGCCGCCGCCCTGGGCCACCTCCCCCGACCAGATGGGCCGCAGTGCGCGCCGCACCGCCTGCCGCAGCTCCTCGGGGTCGGCGCCGAGCGAGGCGTAGCCCGCGTGGCAGCTGTCGCAGAAGCACAGCGACATCAGGTACTGGGCCGCGCCGCCGAGCGGCACCCCGCCGATCTTGTCGTGCGCGTGCAGATGTGTGACCCCGTACCAGCCGCAGGACTCCAGCTCGGTGCCGCGGGTGCCGGGGCGCACCGCCGCCTCGGCGGCCAGGTCGACCACGTACGCGCGCACCTCGGGGCGGGCGATACAGGGCGCCCAGGGGTAGCGGTCGCCGTACGCGTTGCGCACGGAGGTGTGCGGAAGCTCGTCGCCCATACGGGAGTTGTGCGCGAGGACCACCCAGGAGTGCACCTCGAGCCCGGCGTCGGCGAGGGCGCCGGCCGCCTCGCCGTACGGGTCGGCGCCGTCCACCCAGGACTGCTCGTACGGACGCAGGGGGCGGCCCGCCCAGCGGTCCGGGTCCGGCGGGTAGAGGACGGCGGCGTGCCGGGCGGTGACGATGCGGTGGCGCGGGTGGCGCGGGGTCAGCGCGCGGGTGGAGTGGTACGCCGCGGCGAGGGTGACCTGCTGGACCCCGAGGTCGGCGATACGGCGGGCGGCGTCGGGATCGCCGACGACGTCCCAGGGGTAGACGAAGGCGGAGGCTTTCAACGCGGTTTCCCCCTAGGGGTCGTCGGGCGGACGTCAAACGCGGTCGTCAGACGCGGTCGTCAGACGCGGTCGTCAGACGCGGTCGTCAGACGCGGTCGTCAGACGCGGTCGTCGGCTACGGTAGCGGCGGCTCCGGTAGCGGCGTCGCCCCCGGGCACCAGGGCCAGCCCGCGCTCGATCAGCTCGGCCAGCTCCTTGACGTGGGCGGGGCTGGGCTCCGACAGCGGCGAGCGCACCTCGCCGACGTCCAGGCCGCGCATCCGCACCCCCGCCTTGACCAGCGAGACGGCGTAGCCGCGCCCCTGGTTGCGCAGCTCGACCAGCGGCCGGTAGAAACCGTCCAGCAGCGCGTTGCACGTCGCGTCGTCGCCCGTGACCAGGGCCTTGTGGAAGGCGAGGGCGATCTCGGGGGCAAAGCAGAAGACCGCGGAGGAGTAGAGCAGCACGCCGATGCCGCGGTAGGCGAGCCCGGTCAGCTCGGCGGTGGGCAGCCCGTTGAAGTAGAGGAACTTCCCCTCGGGGTCGTCGGCGCGCACCGCGCTGATGATGCGCTGCAGCAGATCCAGGTCGCCGAGGCCGTCCTTGAGCCCGATGATGCCGGGGACCTTGGCGAGCTCGACCACGGTCTGCGGGGTGAAGACGGCGTTGTCCCGCTGGTAGACGATGACGTCGAGGCCGGTCGCGTCCGCGAGCGCGGTGTAGTGCCGCAGCAGCCCCTTCTGGGAGGCGACGACCAGATACGGCGGCATGGCCAGCAGCCCGTCCGCCCCGGCCTCCTCGGCGAGCTTCGCGTACTGGATGGCGAGGGCGGTGCCATACCCCGCCCCGGCGATCACCGGCACCCGCCCGTCGGCCACCTCGACGGCGGCGGCGACGGTGGCGCGGAACTCCTCGGCGGTGAGCGCGTGGAACTCACCGGTGCCACAGCACGCGAAGACAGCGGCCGCCCCCGCCTCGATCCCGCCGCGCACATGCGCGCGATACGCCTCGAGGTCCAGGGCGCCGTCGGGCCCGTAGGCGGTCACGGGGAAGAACAGCAGTCCGTCAAGGCGCTCGGCGAGTGAGGCTGAGGTCACGGGCTCTCCCTGTCGTGTGCGCCGACGTGCCATCACCTCATCGGCGCGTACATGCTTCTGATCGTCATCTACATTCATGAACGCAGCCACGGTAGGACAGCCCGCCCGCGCGGGTCAAGGCGGCTGCACGCACACGGACCCGCGCGCGACACGACCCCACCCCCACCCTCGACTCTTGACGCACCCCCGCCACCGTCCCTAGCGTGTCCATGTTCATGAACGGCATCTATGTATGAATTTCCGCCCTTAACGGAGGAGTTCCCCACATGCCCGCTCCCCGCACCGTTCTCCTCACCGGCGCCGCCGGCGGCATGGGCACCCTGATGCGCGAACTGCTGCCCGCGACGTACGGATATCGGCTACGCCTCTTCGACGTCATGCCCATCGAGGGCGAGCCGGACGCCATCACCGCGGATCTCGCCGACAAGGACGCGTTGCGGGAGGCCGTACGGGGGGTCGACGCGATCATCCACCTCGCGGGCATCTCCCTGGAAGCCCCGTTCGAGAAGATCCTGCGGGCCAACATCGAGGGCACCTATAACCTCTACGAGGCGGCACGCGAGGCGGGCATCCGCCGCGTCGTCTTCGCCTCCAGCAACCACGCGGTCGGCTTCACCCCCCGCCCGGCCACCACCCCCGTGCCGGATGAATCCCTCATCCCCATCGACACCCCGCGCCGCCCGGACACGTTCTACGGCCTGTCCAAGTCCTTCGGCGAGGACCTGGCGTCCTTCTACTGGGACAAGCACGGCATCGAGACGGTCGCCATCCGCATCGGCTCCTGCTTCCCCGAGCCGACGTCGGTCCGGATGCTCTCGGTCTGGATGAGCCCGGCCGACGGCGCCCGGCTTCTCCATGCGGCCCTTACGGCGGAGGACGTCGGCTATACGGTCGTGTACGGCAGCTCGGCCAACACCCGCCTGTGGTGGGACCTCACCTCAGCGCGTGCGCTGGGTTACGAGCCGCAGGACGACTCGGAGCCGTACACGGCGAAGCTCATCGCCGAGCAGGGCGAGCTTGATCCGGAGAACCCCGACCATGCCTATCTGGGCGGGCACTTCTGCACGAACCCGCCAATTTGGCCGTACTGAGCAAGCACCCGCTGCGGCTCCCCAGAGCGGGCAAGCAGGGCGCGAGCGTGACGAACGGGCCGGCGATCGCTGGACGGCATGGTCCGGACGCCGCGTGCGGGCATCGTCTCGCGCCTTCGGCGCACAGCGGCCAGCAACGGGAAGCGGAGGGGGCCGGTCCGGTTGGGGCTCTCCACCCGCCTGCTCTTAAAAAGATGCTTGCTCTGCATCAAGTACCGCATCAAGTGGTTTTCTGAGAGCAGGTGGGTGGAGAGGCGATCCCGTCCCCCGCGTGCCTGCCCATCCGTCGCGCTCCCGCACCCC
>NZ_JBSFMM010000133.1:0-31731 GCF_053599555.1 Streptomyces sp. NPDC000941 | reverse complement strand
CCAGCGCCGCCAGCCGACCTCGCGCGGCCGGGGCCGCGGCCGGCCGTCGGGAAAGCGCCGATGAGCGCCGGGACGACCGACCCCGCGCTCGGCGGTCTCGACGGTGAGGAGCTGCGCGGGCTGCTGCTCAGCCGGATCCTGGATGTGCCGGACTATCCGAAGCCGGGGGTGATGTTCAAGGACATCACCCCGCTGCTGGCCGACGCCACGGCCTTCGGCGCGCTGACCCACGCACTCGCCGAGCTGTGCACCAGGCACGGCGCCACCAAGGTCGTGGGCCTGGAGGCGCGCGGCTTCATCCTGGCCGCCCCGGCCGCGGTGCGCGCCGGGGTCGGCTTCGTACCCGTGCGCAAGGCGGGCAAGCTCCCCGGAGCGACCCTGGGCCAGGCGTACGAGCTGGAGTACGGCACCGCGGAGATCGAGATCCACACCGACGCGCTGGTCGCCGGCGACCGGGTCCTGGTGATCGACGACGTGCTGGCCACCGGCGGCACCGCCGAGGCGTCGCTGCGGCTCATCCGCCGCTCCGGCGCCGAGGTCGCCGGGGTCGCGGTGCTGCTGGAGCTCGGTTTTCTCGAGGGCCGCAGCCGCCTCCTCCCGGTGCTCGACAGCGCGCCCCTGGAGGCCCTGATCACGGTCTGAGTTGTGCTGTCGCCTGAGGGTGGGGAAGTCCGGTCACACGGCTCCCCACCCTCACGTATGCGTGCCGTGGGGCTGCCGGGAGGCAAGTGGAGTGGCGGGATCGATACCATGGCATCCTGGCCTCTTTGAGGCCCGGACCGCTTGAGGAGTGCCCTTGCCAGACGAGGCCCAGCCGCTCTCCGCCGCGCAACCGGCAGAGCCGACCGCCGTCGCCAAGTCCACGGCGGCCCCCGAGGTGCCCAAGAACAGCGAGGCGTCCCCTCGGCCGGAGCCTTCCGCGCCGCGCCCCCCGGCGGAGCGTACAAGCGGCTCACGCCCCGCGCCGGCCCCTCGCCCGCTGCAGAGCCCAAGCCCCAGAGCAGGCTCCTCCAACCGGGTCCGGGCCCGGCTCGCCCGCCTCGGTGTGCAGCGCTCCAGCCCGTACAACCCCGTCCTGGAGCCGCTGCTGCGCATCGTGCGCGGCAACGATCCCAAGGCCGACGCCTCGACCCTGCGCCAGATCGAGCGGGCGTACCAGGTCGCCGAGCGCTGGCACCGCGGCCAGAAGCGCAAGAGCGGCGATCCGTACATCACCCATCCGCTCGCGGTGACCACGATCCTGGCCGAGCTGGGTATGGATCCGGCCACGTTGATGGCCGGTCTGCTGCATGACACCGTCGAGGACACCGAGTACGGCCTGGACACCCTGCGCCGCGACTTCGGCGATCAGGTCGCCCTGCTCGTGGACGGCGTCACCAAGCTGGACAAGGTCAAGTTCGGCGAGGCGGCGCAGGCCGAAACCGTGCGCAAGATGGTCGTCGCCATGGCCAAGGACCCGCGCGTCCTGGTCATCAAGCTCGCCGACCGGCTGCACAACATGCGCACCATGCGCTATCTCAAGCGGGAGAAGCAGGAGAAGAAGGCCCGCGAGACGCTGGAGATCTACGCCCCGCTCGCCCATCGCCTGGGCATGAACACGATCAAGTGGGAGCTGGAGGACCTCGCCTTCGCGATCCTCTACCCCAAGATGTACGACGAAATCGTGCGGCTGGTCGCCGAGCGCGCCCCCAAGCGGGACGAATACCTCGCCGTCGTCACCGACCAGGTCCAGGGCGATCTGCGCGCGGCCCGTATCAAGGCGACCGTCACCGGCCGCCCGAAGCACTACTACTCGGTCTACCAGAAGATGATCGTGCGCGGCCGCGACTTCGCCGAGATCTACGACCTGGTGGGCATCCGGGTGCTCGTCGACACCGTCCGCGACTGCTACGCGGCGCTCGGGACCATCCACGCGCGGTGGAACCCGGTGCCCGGGCGGTTCAAGGACTACATCGCGATGCCCAAGTTCAACATGTACCAGTCGCTGCACACGACGGTCATCGGGCCCAGCGGCAAGCCGGTCGAGCTGCAGATCCGCACCTTCGACATGCACCGCCGCGCCGAGTACGGCATCGCCGCGCACTGGAAGTACAAGCAGGAGGCCGTCGCCGGCGCCTCCAAGGTGCGTACCGACGTGCCCAAGCGGGCCGGCAAGGACGACGCCATCAACGACATGGCGTGGCTGCGGCAGCTGCTGGACTGGCAGAAGGAGACCGAGGACCCGGGCGAGTTCCTGGAGTCGCTGCGCTTCGACCTGTCCCGTAACGAGGTCTTCGTCTTCACGCCCAAGGGCGATGTCATAGCGCTGCCGGCCGGGGCCACCCCGGTGGACTTCGCGTACGCGGTGCACACCGAGGTCGGCCACCGCACCATAGGGGCCCGGGTCAACGGGCGGCTCGTGCCGCTCGAGTCGACCCTGGACAACGGCGATCTGGTGGAGGTCTTCACCTCCAAGGCGCCCGGGGCCGCCCCGTCCCGGGACTGGCTGGGCTTCGTCAAGTCCCCGCGCGCCCGTAACAAGATCCGCGCCTGGTTCTCCAAGGAGCGCCGCGACGAGGCCATCGAGCAGGGCAAGGACGCCATCGTGCGGGCCATGCGCAAGCAGAACCTGCCGATCCAGCGGATCCTGACGGGCGACTCGCTGGTCACCCTGGCCCATGAGATGCGCTACCCCGACATCTCCTCGCTGTACGCGGCCATCGGCGAGGGCCATGTCTCCGCGCAGAACGTCGTGGGCAAGCTGGTGCAGGCCCTCGGCGGCGAGGAGGCGGCCAACGAGGACATCGCCGAGACCGCGCCGCCGATCCGCGGCCGCGGCAAGCGCCGCTCCAGCGCCGACCCGGGCGTCGTGGTCAAGGGCGTCGACGACGTATGGGTCAAGCTGGCCCGCTGCTGTACGCCGGTGCCCGGCGACCCCATCATCGGCTTCGTCACCCGCGGCAGCGGCGTCTCCGTCCACCGCGCCGACTGTGTCAACGTCGACTCGCTCTCCCAGCAGCCGGAGCGGATGCTGGACGTCGAGTGGGCGCCCACCCAGTCCTCCGTCTTCCTGGTCGCCATCCAGGTCGAGGCGCTGGACCGGTCCCGGCTGCTGTCCGATGTCACACGCGTGCTCTCCGACCAGCACGTCAACATCCTGTCCGCCGCCGTGCAGACCTCCCGCGACCGGGTCGCCACCTCGCGCTTCACCTTCGAGATGGGCGACCCCAAGCATCTGGGCCATGTCCTGAAGGCCGTACGGGGCGTCGAGGGCGTCTACGACGTGTACCGGGTGACCTCGGCGCGCCAGCGCTGAGCCGGCGGGCCGGGGGCGGACGGGGGCGGGAGGGGACGGGATGACGGACCAGGATCTCCTGGGCGGCCGGTACCGGCTGTTACGGAAGATCGGCCTCGGCGGGATGGGCGTGGTCTACGAGGCGCTGGACTCGACGCTCGACCGCCGGGTGGCCGTCAAGGTCCTGCCGTCGGCCGCCGGGGAGGGATCGGGCGGGGACGAGCGGCTGGAGCGCTTCCGCCTGGAGGCCCAGGCCCTGGCCCGGATCAGCCACCCCAATGTGGTGGCCGTGTACGACACCGGTCGCCAGGACAGCGGGCCGTATCTGGTCATGGAGCTGCTGGCGGGCGTGGAGCTGCAGCGGCTGGTGGACGTATGCGGGCCGCTGGAGCCGGATGTGGCCCGCTGGATCGCCTCGGGGATGAGCGCCGCGCTGACCGCGGCCCATGCGGCGGGCGTGCTCCACCGCGACGTCAAACCGTCGAATGTACGCATCACCCTGTCGGGGCGGGTGGTCCTCCAGGACTTCGGGCTGGCCAGGCTGATGGAGGGGGCGGGCATCACCCGGGTCGGCGGGCTGGTGGGCACCCCGCAGTACATGGCGCCCGAGGTCATGCGGGGCGAGCGGCCCGCGCCCCGGTCGGACCTCTACGGCCTGGGCCTGTGCCTGTATCTGATGCTCACCGGCGAGCCGCCGCTCGGCCCGGTCGAGGACATCGGGGCCGTCGTGGAGCGGGCCCTCGACCACGGTGTGCCGCAGCTGTACGGCCGCCGGGGGATCCCCGACCGGCTGGCCTACCTCGTCGACATCCTCTGCGCCTGGGACCCGCAGACGCGCCCCGAGGACGCCTCGGGGCTGCAGGCCACGCTCGCGGCCTCCTCCGAGATGGAGGCGCGCGTGGCCGAGCTGGTCCAGCGCTGCGTACGCGAGCAGGCGCTCGCCATGGCCGACCAGACGCTGTCCGCCGCGTCCTTGGCCGTCGGGCCCCACCTGGGCCTCGAGGCCGCCGAGGGCACGGGACACCCGGCGCCGCTGTCCCTCAGCGATGCCACCCGGCAGGTGGTCATGGCCGGTATGACGGCGGAGAACGCGGTGTCCCGGCTGCGCGAGGCGGTCAATCTCGTCCAGCGGGGCGAACTGCAGGAGGCGGTGCGCATGCTCACCGCCGTGACCAAGGTGTGCTCCCGCGCGCTGGGCGACGACCACCCCACCACCCTGACGAGCCAGTACTGGCAGGCGGTGTGTCTGGCGCGGCTGGGCGCGGGCGGTGCGGCGCTGACGCTGTTCGCACAGGTGAGCACCCACATCGAAACGGGGAGGGACGAGGGACGTGGCTGAGCTGAGAGTGTCGGCCGACGGAGCCGACAGCACCGACCGGGAAGCCGAGCTCCGGTCGCTGCTGCGCTGGCTGCGCGAGGACGAGTCGCTGGAGCGGCTTGTGGGCGGCCGGGTGGGCGCCGCGGGGCCGGCCGTGCCCGGCCATATGGGCACCGGCTTCGATGTGCTGCAGCTTGTTCTCGGCACCGGCCTGTCCAGTGCGGCCCTCGCCGTCTCCATCCTCCAGTGGCGCGACGCCCGGCGTCCCCGGCCCGTGCTCACCCTGCGCCGCGGCGATATCGAGGTGGACCTCCCGCCGGAGGCCGCCGCCGACGAGGACACCGTACGGCGGATCGTCGCGCTGCTTGAGGCGCCCGAGACCGGCGAGGGGACCGGGAGCGATGACTCAGCTGCCTGACCCGGCCGCGTCCAGAGCCGTGCTCATCGGCACCTCCGCGTACGACCACCTGGAACAGCTCCCGGCCGTCGCCGCCAACCTCCGCGACCTCGCCGAAGCGCTCGGCGACCCCATGCTGTGGGGCCTCCCCGGGGAGCACCGGACGGTGGTGGCCGACCCCCAGGACCCGCCCTCGATGCTCGACCCCGTGCACCGGGCCGGGCAGGAGGCCACGGACACCCTGCTCGTGTACTTCTCGGGCCACGGCCTGCGCGACAGCGACTCGGCCGACCTCTTCCTCGCGCTCAGCGGCTCCCGCGAGAACACGGGCTATACGGCGGTGGCGTACGAGCATCTGCGCGCGGCCATCCGGGGTTCCGCCGCCCGCCGCCGGGTGCTGATCCTCGACTGCTGTTTCAGCGGCCGCGCCGCCCGCACCCTCGGCGGCGGCGACGACGCCCTGCCGGCCCATGTGGCCGTCGACGGCGCGTATGTGCTCACCGCCTCGCCCCGCGACCGCGTGGCGCTGGCGCCCGACGGCGAACCGCACACCGCCTTCACCGGGGAGCTGCTGGACATTCTGCGGCTCGGCATCAACGGCGGACCCGAGCTGATCGATCTCGACACCCTCTACGGGGCGCTCCATCAGCGGCTCAGGGCACAGAACCGGCCACTGCCCCAGCGCTGTCAGGAGAACCACATCGGGCGGCTCCCGCTCGTCCGCAACCGGGCCCGTGACACGGTGCGCTCCCCGGCGGGGCCCGTACTGGACTCCGATGTCCGCGCGGCCATGGTCGCCGCGGGTCTTGGCCTGGCCCGCAGGCTCCGCGCCGTGGGCCGGCACCGCGATGCGCTGCCCGTGCTGCGGCTGGCGCTGCGGGAGCGTACGCCGCAGGGGGAGGACAGCACCTTCGCGGTGCAACTGGAACTCTCCGAACTGCTCGCCGACACGGGGCAGACCCGGGAAGCGATCGAGGTGCTGGAGCAGGCGTTCCACCAGACGCACCGGAGCTTCGGCCCCGAGGCCGTCCTCGTCTGCCGCAGACTGGCCGATCTGCTCCAGGAGTCCGGTAACCACATCCAGGCGTGCGAAGTGCTCAAGCACGCGCTGGACCTCGCCGAGAACGGGCGAACGGCTCCGGTGCGCAGTGCACCGGAGCCGTTCCCCTACGGTCGCGTGGCCGGGCCGGACATCCGGCTGCCGGAGCCCGGCCCGCGGCCGGACGGGCTCAGCACGGTCGGGCCGCTCAGCCCGAGCCGTCCCATCAGTCCACTCAGCCGCCGAACTCCTCCAGGCCCTTGAGCGCCTGGTCCAGCAGCGCCTGCCGGCCCTCCAGCTCCTTGGCCAGCTTGTCGGCCTTGGCGTTGTTGCCCGCCGCGCGCGCGGCGTCGATCTGCCCGCGCAGCTTGTCCACGGCGTCCTGAAGCTGACCGGTCAGCCCCTGGGCGCGCGCCCGCGCCTCGGGGTTGCTACGCCGCCACTCGGCCTCTTCGGCGTCCTGAAGGGCGCGCTCCACCGCGTGCAGCCGGCCCTCGATCCGCGCCCGGGCGTCCCGCGGCACATGGCCGATGGCCTCCCACCGCTCATTGACCGAGCGGAAGGCCGCCCGAGCCGCCTTGAGATCGGCGATCGGAAGCAGCTTCTCCGCCTCGACGACCAGCTCTTCCTTGCGGGTCAGATTCACCTGCTGCTCGGCGTCCCGCTCGGCGAAGACCTGGCTGCGCGCCTGGAAGAAGACGTCCTGCGCACCGCGGAACCGGTTCCACAGATCGTCCTCCGCCTCGCGCTGGGCGCGGCCCGCCGCCTTCCACTCCGACATCAGGTCCCGGTACCGGGCGGCGGTCGGACCCCAGTCCGTGGAGTCGGACAGCGACTCGGCCTCGGCGACCAGCTTCTCCTTGGTCTGCCGGGCCGTCTCGCGCTGCGCGTCCAGCGAGGCGAAGTGCGCCTTGCGCCGCTTGGAGAACGCCGAGCGGGCATGCGAGAAGCGGTGCCACAGCTCGTCGTCGGTGCGGCGGTCCAGGCGCGGCAGGCCCTTCCAGGTGTCGACCAGCGCGCGCAGCCGCTCACCGGCGGCCCGCCACTGCTCACTGGCGGCCAGCTCCTCGGCCTCGGTGACCAGCGCCTCCTTGGCCTGACGGGCCTCGTCGGTCTGGACCGCCTTGGCCGCGCGGCGCTCCTCCCGGCGCGCCTCGACATCGCTCGTGAGCTTGTCGAGCCGCTTCTTGAGCGCGGCCAGGTCGCCGACCACATGGTGCTCGTCGACCTGGTGGCGAATGTGCTCGATGGCCGCCGTGGCGTCCTTGGCCGACAGGTCCGTGGTCTGCACCCGGCGCTCGAGGAGCTCGATCTCGACGACCAGGCCGTCGTACTTGCGCTCGAAGTAGGCGAGGGCCTCTTCAGGAGATCCCGCCTGCCACGATCCGACGACCTGCTCACCGTCGGCCGTACGCACGTACACGGTCCCCGCCTCGTCGACGCGGCCCCAAGGCTCGCTGCTCACAGCGCCTCCTCCACATGATGCCGGGGCGGGCGCGCGGCCCGCCGGCATCGTCCACAGTTTCTTCCGGCCGGGATCCACCCGCACCGGTCTCGCAGCAGGGTGCTCCGGCTGCGGCAGACACCCTGCACAACGCCAACATAGGCGAACGGTGGCCCGGCTGTCCGTATCCTGCGCGACCGAAATTTCGCAGTACGCGCGCCGGGGTCGATCAGGACTTGCCGACCGTCGCCTTGTTGATCAGCACGGTGGCGTTCGGAGCGGTGTTCCCGGTCTGGGGGTCCGGCGCCGCAGCGCCCGCGTCGGAGATCTTCTTGAGGACCTGCATGCTCTCCTTGTCGAGGGTCCCGAAGGGCGTGTAGTACGGCGGGAGCTCGCTGTCCTTGTAGACCAGGAAGAACTGGCTGCCGCCGCTGTTCTTGCCCTTCTTGGTCTGCGGGTCGTACTGGTTGGCCATCGCGACCGTACCGGCCGGGTACTTGTTCCCCTTGATCCTGGAATCCTTCAGGTTCTCGTCCGGGATGGTGTAGCCCGGGTCGCCCATACCGGTGCCCATCGGGTCACCGCACTGCAGCACAAAGATCCCCTCGGGCGTCAGCCGGTGGCACTTGGTGTGGTCGAAGTAGCCCTTCCCAGCCAGGAAGTTGAAGGAGTTCACGGTGTGCGGGGCCTTGGCCGCGTCCATGGTGACGGTCATGTCGCCACAGGTGGTCTCCAGCTTCATGGCGTACGTCGCCGACTGGTCGACGGTGAGCGCCGGCTCCTTCTTCCACGACACGGTCTTCGGCTTCTTGTTCCCCGCCTCCTTGGCCCCCTTGGCACACGGGTCCGGCGCCTTGGTCGTGGGGGTGGGGGAGGGCGTGGGCATCGTGGGCTCGGTCGCCTTGTCCGCCGTGTCGGACTTCTTGTCGCCGTCCCCGCCGGACAGCGCGCTGACCGCGGTCACCACGCCGCCCGCCGCCAGGACCACGGCGAGCGTGGACGCGATCACCACATAGGTCCGGCGCTGCTTGTGCCGGGCAGCCTCCCGGCGATTCTGCTGCCGAAGGTACTTCTCCCGTGCGAGCTGCCGCCGTCGCTGCTCGTTACTGACCACCGGGTCGTCTCCCTCATGCCGTATGCCGTCGCTGACGTATGTGATGACTCGGCCGTACCGTATACGGGTTCGCTGTGGCGGGAGAGCCGCCGGTAGGCTCTGAAAGGCCGACTTTCACTTCTGCCAGACGACTATTAAGGACGATCGTGCTCATTGCCGGGTTCCCCGCCGGGGCCTGGGGGACCAACTGCTACCTGGTCGCCCCTGCCGCCGGCGAGGAGTGCGTGATCATCGACCCGGGCCATTTGGCGGCCCAGGGCGTCGAAGAGGCACTGGCCAAGCATCGGCTCAAGCCCGTCGCCGTCGTCCTCACCCACGGCCATATCGACCACGTCGCCTCGGTGGTCCCGGTCTGCGGCGCCCATGACGTGCCGGCCTGGATCCACCCGGCCGACCGCTACATGATGAGCGACCCCGAGAAGGCCTTCGGACGTTCCATCGGGCTGCGGCTCATGGGCGAGCTGACCGTGGGAGAGCCGGACGACGTCAAGGAGCTGACCGACGGCGCCCGGCTGGACCTGGCCGGTCTCGAGTTCACCGTCGCGCACGCCCCGGGCCATACCAAGGGGTCGGTGACCTTCAGGCTGCCCGAGCGGGCGGACATCCCGTCCGTCTTCTTCGCGGGCGACCTGCTCTTCGCCGGCTCCATCGGACGCACCGATCTGCCCGGCGGCGACCACGCCGAGATCCTCGAGTCCCTGGCCCGTGTGGTCCTGCCGCTCGACGACTCGACCGTGGTGCTGTCCGGCCACGGCCCCCAGACCAGCATCGGCCGCGAGCGCGCCACCAACCCGTTTCTGCGGCAGGTGGCCGCCGGCCTCGGAGACGACGGCGCCCCGGCGCCCGCTCCGCGACGAGGAATGTGACGAGAGACCTTCCGTGAGCACCTTCAAGGCCCCCCGGGGCACGTATGACCTGACCCCGCCGGACTCCGCGACCTACCTCGCGGTGCGCGACGCCATCGCCGCCCCGCTCAAGCGCTCCGGCTACGGCTATGTGGAGACGCCCGGCTTCGAGAACGTCGAGCTCTTCGCGCGCGGTGTCGGCGAGTCCACCGACATCGTCACCAAGGAGATGTACACCCTCACCACCAAGGGCGGCGACCAGCTGGCGCTGCGCCCCGAGGGCACCGCCTCCGTGCTGCGCGCCGCGCTGGAGGCCAACCTCCACAAGGCCGGCAACCTGCCGGTCAAGCTCTGGTACTCCGGCTCGTACTACCGCTACGAGCGCCCGCAGAAGGGCCGCTACCGCCACTTCTCGCAGGTCGGCGCCGAGGCGATCGGCGCCGAGGACCCGGCGCTCGACGCCGAGCTGATCATCCTGGCCCACGACGCGTACCGCTCGCTGGGGCTGCGGAACTTCCGGATCCTGCTGAACTCGCTGGGCGACGCCACCTGCCGCCCCGCCTACCGGGCCGCCCTCCAGGACTTTCTGCGCGGCCTGGAGCTGGACGACGACACCCGGCGCCGGATCGAGATCAACCCGCTGCGGGTCCTGGACGACAAGCGCGAAGCGGTGCAGAAGCAGCTGGTCGGCGCGCCGATGCTGGGTGACCACCTGTGCGAGGCGTGCAAGGAGTACCACGAGCAGGTGCGCGAGCTGCTGACCGCCGAGGGCGTGGCCTTCGAGGACGACCCCAAGCTGGTGCGCGGCCTGGACTACTACACCCGCACCACCTTCGAGTTCGTCCACGACGGGCTCGGCTCGCAGTCCGCGGTCGGCGGCGGCGGCCGCTACGACGGCCTGTCGGAGATGATCGGCGGACCGGCGCTGCCCTCGGTGGGCTGGGCGCTCGGTGTGGACCGTACGGTGCTGGCGCTCGAGGCCGAGGGCGTCGAGCTCGACCTGCCGTCCGCTACCAGCGTCTTCGCGGTGCCGCTCGGCGAGGAGGCGCGCAGGGTGCTGTTCGGCGCGGTCACCGGGCTGCGCCGGGCGGGGGTCGCGACGGACTTCGCGTACGGCGGCAAGGGTGTGAAGGCGGCGATGAAGGCCGCGAACCGCAGCGGGGCGCGGCTCGCGGTCATCGCGGGGGAGCGGGACCTCGCGGAGGGCGTCGTCCAGCTCAAGGACCTCGAGTCCGGTGAGCAGACGGCGGTCCCGCTGGACGGCCTGGTCGAGGCGGTCAGCGCCCGCCTCGGCTGACTTGCTGACCTCAGCCTACGAATCCGCGCTCGCCGTCAACTCGGCGGGCGCGGATTCACTCTGTCAAAGGGAGGCGATGGTGGCGGTCCGGGAACTCTCCGCGTGTGCCCCGCTGAGGCGGCTTATGCCCACCGAACGGGGGACGGAGGAGGATGGCCGAGACCGTGCCGCATTTCGGCGAGGGGCGGTCCGGACGTCCTCGATGCGGCAGAATGTCCGTGCTTGACGGGGGCGACACATGGACTCGGTGGGACGACGGAACGGCGATATGGCGACGACAGCGGTGGATGAGGTGCACTCCGACGAGGCCCGGCAGGACGGCGACGCACGGGTCGTGGTCGGAGGCGGTCGCGCCTTCGCCCTGCTGCTCGTGATCGCCGGCGCGCTCGGGCTGCTCGCCGCGTGGGTCATCACGATCGACAAGAACAAGATCCTCGAGGCCAAGGCCGTGGGCAAGAGCTACACGCCCCCCTGCAGCCTCAACCCGATCGTCTCCTGCGGCAACATCATGGAGAGCGAGCAGGCCCATGCGTTCGGCTTTCCGAACCCGATGCTCGGCCTGGTCGCCTACGGGATCGTGATCTGCGTGGGGATGTCCCTGCTGGCCGGGGCCCGCTTCCCGCGCTGGTACTGGCTGACGTTCAACGCGGGCACTTTGTTCGGCGTCGGATTCTGCACCTGGCTGCAGTACCAGTCGCTGTACGTCATCGGCTCCCTGTGCCTGTGGTGCTGCCTGGCCTGGGTCGCCACCATCGTGCTGTTCTGCTACGTCACCGGCAAGAACATCAAGCACGGGTTCCTGCCCGCGCCGGACGGGCTGCGGCGCGGGCTGCTGGAGTTCCACTGGGTGGTGCCGGTGCTGTGGGTCGGCGTGATCGGCATGCTGATCCTGACCCGGTGGTGGAGCTTCTGGACCGGCGCCCAGGGGTGAGGCGAGGGGGGAGGCGCCCTTCCCGCCAGGCGCTGTCAGTGGCGTGACATAGGCTTCCCGCGTGGAGCCAGACCTGTTCACCGCCGCCGCAGAGGAACGCCAGGAGAAGGACCCTTCCAGCAGTCCCCTGGCCGTGCGCATGCGCCCGCGCACGCTTGACGAGGTTGTCGGCCAGCAGCATCTGCTGCGGCCCGGCTCCCCGCTGCGGCGGCTCGTCGGCGAGGGCAGTGGTGGTCCGGCCGGGCCGTCTTCGGTTTTCCTGTGGGGGCCGCCCGGCATCGGCAAGACGACCCTGGCGCACGTCGTCAGCCAGGCCACCCAGAAGCGCTTTGTCGAGCTGTCGGCGATCACCGCGGGCGTGAAGGAGGTGCGGGCCGTCATCGACGGCGCGCGCCGCTCCTCCGGGGCGTACGGGCGGGAGACCGTGCTCTTCCTCGACGAGATCCACCGCTTCAGCAAGGCCCAGCAGGACTCGCTGCTGCCCGCCGTCGAGAACCGCTGGGTCACGCTCATCGCCGCCACGACGGAGAACCCGTACTTCTCCGTCATCTCCCCCCTGTTGTCCCGCTCGCTGCTGCTCACCCTCGAGCCGCTGACCGACGACGACCTGCGCGGACTGCTGCGCCGCGCGCTGACCGACGAGCGCGGCCTCGGCGGCGCGGTCACCCTCCCCGAGGACGCCGAGGGCCATCTGCTGCGGATCGCCGGCGGCGACGCGCGGCGCGCGCTGACCGCCCTGGAGGCGGGCGCCGGCGCCGCGCTGGCCAAGGGCGAGCCCGCGATCACCCTCACGACGCTGGAGGAGGCGGTCGACCGCGCCGCGGTCAAGTACGACCGCGCGGGCGACCAGCACTACGACGTGGCCAGCGCCCTGATCAAGTCCATCCGCGGTTCCGACGTCGACGCGGCGCTGCACTATCTGGCCCGGATGATCGAGGCGGGCGAGGATCCGCGGTTCATCGCCCGGCGGCTGATGATCTCCGCGAGCGAGGACATCGGGCTCGCCGACCCGACCGCCCTGCAGACGGCGGTCGCCGCCGCCCAGGCGGTCGCGCTGATCGGCTTCCCCGAGGCGGCGCTGACCCTCGGCCACGCCACGGTGGCGCTGGCGCTGGCCCCGAAGTCCAACGCGGTCACGCGCGCGATAGGCGACGCCCTCGCCGACGTCCGCGCGGGGCTGGCCGGTCCGGTCCCGCCGCATCTGCGTGACGGCCACTACAAGGGCGCCGAAAAGCTCGGCCATGCGCAGGGCTATCTCTACCCGCACGATCTGCCCGGGGGGATCGCGGCGCAGCAGTACGCGCCGGACAAGATCCACGGCAAGCGGTACTACGAGCCGACGCGGTACGGGGCGGAGGCGCGGTACGCGGACGTGGTCGAGCGCGTACGCGCCCGCCTCCGCGGCGAGCCGCCACGCCCGGCTCACCCCGGCCCGGCTGAGCCCCCCGCGCCGCGCGCGGCGCAGGCCGCAGCCGCGCCATCGGCCCCCGCCCAGCCAGGCGGCGCCATCGAGGGTTCCGCCCCGGCCGACCAGCCGGTCTCGGGCGGCTCCGGCGGTCCGGCCGACCCCGATGGTTCGGACGGTTCGGCAGCCGGCGGCCCGGCCACGGCCGGGGCGTCCTAGGGCCGTCGCGTGCGGTCGGCCCGGCACGCCGAGCTCCGCCGTCTCATGGCCCGGCGTCGCCCAGCCCGGCCCGGCGGAGCCGCCGTCGCGCGTCCCGCCGGGATGGCGCCCGCACCCCGCCCTTCCGCGGAACGGGGGCAGGCCCCGGGCCTGGCCGGTGACCCGGCTGGGTGGGCGGGCAGCCGGAAGGAGGGGGTCCGGCCCGCCGCGTGATGCTGCCGCCGGGCCCTAGCCCGCCGCGGCGTCGAAAAGCGTGTGCATCGCGCGGCGGAGCTCGGAGATGTTCCGCACCGGCTCCGGGAAGTCGAAGCGCGCGTCGAAGGGGTTGCCGGGGGCGTCGGGGAAGCGGACGCGGAGGCCGAAGCGGTCCAGGGCCACGGGGATCGCGCGGCCGCGCGTGCCGCAGGCGCGGTCCGGGTGGTCGCCGAGGAGGGAGCACAGGCCGCGCATCTGGTCGTCGTGCGCCGCGTGCAGATGCTGCAGGAGCTCGGCCTCGTGCGGGGCGAGCGGGTCGGGGGCGGCCGTCGCGAAGTCGTCCGGCTCGACCGCGTCCGCGCCCCACAGGTCGTCCACGCACGCCTCGCCGACCTCCAGCCGCAGCAGCGCCCATCCGCCGCCGCCCCCGGCCAGCGCCTCGCCGATGCCGAGCAGTTCGCCGACCGGATGCCGACGGGCCAGCAGGGCCGCGGCCGCCGCGCGGTCCCGGTCGCGTACGGGCGTGAGCCACCCTCCGACCCAGGCGCGTCCGCGGATCCGGTGGGCGACCGCGACCGGGGCGACGTCCGTGATCTCCATCACGCAGGTCACCTCGTCGTCCTGGGCGTAAGCCGCGGCGCGGGCGGCGGCCGAGCCGCCGGGGACCAGCAGGAGCACATCGCCGTCGGGGGAGACGGCGCGGGCGGCCGGGGCGTGGGCCCCCAGGTCGTCCATGCTCTCGACGGTCTCGATGCCGGGAATGGTGAGCGAGGCCGTAGCCTTGGACTCCACGAGAGTACGTACCCGCTCCGCCGCCGATGGCCGCGGAGCTTCTTCCGCGGGACGCGGCTGACCCTCCTCGGTGCTCTGACCAGCGCTGGGCAGGGGGATCCCAGGTCGAAACATGCGTCCTCCTCGGCTAAGGTAAGGCTCACCTAACTTATATCGGAGGTTCGTTCCCCGTGCCCAACCAGTCGCGTCCCAAGGTCAAGAAGTCGCGAGCGCTCGGTATCGCGCTGACCCCGAAGGCCGTCAAGTACTTCGAGACCCGCCCCTACCCGCCGGGCGAGCACGGTCGTGGCCGCAAGCAGAACAGTGACTACAAGGTCCGGCTGCTCGAGAAGCAGCGTCTGCGCGCTCAGTACGACATCAGCGAGCGCCAGATGGCCCGCGCCTACGACCGCGCCCGCAAGGCCGAAGGCAAGACGGGCGAGGCTCTGGTCATCGAGCTCGAGCGCCGTCTGGACGCGCTCGTCCTGCGCTCCGGGATCGCCCGCACCATCTACCAGGCCCGCCAGATGGTGGTCCACGGCCACATCGAGGTCAACGGCCGCAAGGTCGACAAGCCGTCCTTCCGGGTCCGCCCGGACGATGTGGTGATGGTCCGCGAGCGCAGCCGCGACAAGCACCCCTTCCAGGTGGCGCGCGAGGGCGGCTACGCCCTGGACGGCGAGACCCCGCGCTATCTGCAGGTCAACCTGCTGGCCCTGGCCTTCCGCCTGGACCGGGACCCGAACCGCAAGGAGATCCCGGTGATCTGCGACGAGCAGCTGGTCGTCGAGTACTACGCCCGCTGATCCGGCCGGGCGGCGCCGGCTGTACGAGCACCGGCGCGCATGCGCACCCCGCGGGTCCCCTTCGACATGGTCGACGGGGACCCGCGAGGCGTTTCCGGGCGACCGTAATGCGGTTCGGGCAGGGGTGCCCGGCGCGATAGGGTCGATACCTGCCGCCCGTCTCGGATGACGACCCACCCGCCCGTGACGGCGGCCGACGGACGATCTACCCACGACGAGCAGCAGCAGGGAGCGTGCAACGTGTCCGGTGGAGAGGTGGCCGGGATCCTCGTGGCCGTTTTCTGGGCGATTCTCGTGTCCTTCCTCGCCCTCGCGCTGGTGAGGCTCGCCCAGACGCTCAAGGCCGCGACCAAGCTGGTGGCCGAGGTCACCGAGCAGGCCGTACCGCTGCTCAGCGAGGCGTCCGCGACCGTGCGCTCCGCCAACACCCAGCTCGCCCGCGTGGACTCGATCGCGGCGGATGTGCAGGAGGTCACCTCCAACGCCTCCGCGCTCTCCTCGACCGTCTCCTCGGCCTTCGGCGGGCCGCTGGTGAAGGTCGCCGCCTTCGGCTACGGCGTGCGGCGCGCGATCGGCCGCAAGGGGCAGCAGCACCCGGACGGCGAGACCACGCGCGCCGTCGTCGTCGGCAAGACCCTGCCGTCCGCCCGCCGGGGCGGCCGTCGCAACCGTGCATCGAAGGGCTGAGAGACCGGAATGTTCCGCCGTACGTTCTGGTTCACCACCGGGGTCGCAGCCGGTGTGTGGGCCACCACCAAGGTCAACCGCAAGCTCAATCAGCTGACTCCGGAGAGCCTGGCGGCGCAGGCGGCCGACCGGGCGGTGCTCGCGGGGCGGCGGATCAAGGTGTTCGCGCTCGACGTACGCGACGGCATGGCCGACCGGGAGGCGGCGCTCAAGGACGCCCTGGGCCTGAGCGCGGCGCCCGCGCCCGACCGCAAGCAGCTGCCCGCGCAGCGCGGCCGCGCCGAGCTCACGCAGAATTACTTGTACAACCACCCAAAAGCCGGAAATGAGGACCACTGATGGAGTCGGCTGAAATCCGCCGCCGCTGGCTGCGCTTCTTCGAAGAGCGCGGGCACACCGTCGTGCCTTCGGCGTCGCTCATCGCGGACGACCCGACGCTGCTGCTGGTTCCCGCGGGCATGGTCCCCTTCAAGCCGTATTTCCTCGGCGAGGTGAAGCCGCCCTTCGACCGTGCCGTCAGCGTGCAGAAGTGTGTGCGTACGCCGGACATCGAAGAGGTCGGCAAGACCACCCGCCACGGCACGTTCTTCCAGATGTGCGGCAACTTCTCCTTCGGCGACTACTTCAAAGAAGGCGCCATAAAGCTCGCCTGGGAGCTGCTGACCACCTCCGTCGAGGAGGGTGGCTACGGCTTGGAGCCCGAGAAGCTGTGGATCACCGTCTACAAGGAGGACGACGAGGCCGAGCGGATCTGGCGTGACGTCATCGGCGTCCCCGCCGAGCGCATCCAGCGCCTGGGCATGGGCCCCAACTTCTGGTCCATGGGCGTCCCCGGCCCCTGCGGCCCCTGCTCCGAGATCAACTACGACCGTGGCCCCGAGTTCGGCGTCGAGGGCGGCCCGGCCGTCAACGACGAGCGGTACGTGGAGATCTGGAACCTGGTCTTCATGCAGTACGAGCGGGGCGCGGGCGAGGGCAAGGAGGACTTCCCGATCCTCGGCGACCTGCCCTCCAAGAACATCGACACCGGTCTCGGCCTCGAACGCCTCGCGATGATCCTGCAAGGCGTGCACAACATGTACGAGACCGACAACCTGCGCGCCGTGATCGACAAGGCCACGGAGCTCACCGGCGTCGGCTACGGCGCCGGCCACGACAGCGACGTCTCGCTGCGCGTGGTCGCCGACCATATGCGCACCTCCGTGATGCTCATCGGCGACGGCGTCACCCCCGGCAACGAGGGCCGCGGCTATGTGCTGCGCCGCATCATGCGCCGTGCCATCCGCAATATGCGCATCCTGGGCGCCACCGAGCAGGTCGTGGGCGAGCTCGTCGACGTCGTCCTGAAGACGATGGGCCAGCAGTACCCGGAGCTGCTGACCGACCGCAAGCGCATCGAGACCGTCGCCCTCGCCGAGGAAGCCGCCTTCCTGAAGACGCTGAAGGCCGGCACCAACATCCTCGACACCGCCGTCACCGACACCAAGGCCGCGGGCAGCACGGTACTCGCCGGCGACAAGGCGTTCCTGCTCCACGACACCTGGGGCTTCCCGATCGACCTCACCCTCGAGATGGCCGCCGAACAGGGCCTTTCGGTGGACGAGGACGGCTTCCGCCGCCTGATGAAGGAACAGCGGGAGCGGGCCAAGGCCGACGCCAAGGCCAAGAAGACCGGCCACGCCGACCTGTCCGCCTACCGCCAGGTCGCCGACACCTCCGGCTCGACCGTCTTCACCGGCTACACCGACACCGAGGGCGAGTCCACCGTCGTCGGCCTGCTGGTCGACGGCCTGCCCTCGCCCGCCGCCACCGAGGGCGACGAGGTCGAGGTCGTCCTCGACCGCACCCCGTTCTACGCCGAGGGCGGCGGCCAGCTCGCCGACTCCGGCCGGATCCGGCTGGACTCCGGCGCCGTCGTCGAGGTGCGCGACGTCCAGCAGCCGGTGCCCGGGGTCAGCGTGCACAAGGGCACCGTCCAGGTGGGCGAGGTGACCGTGGGCGCCGGGGCGTACGCCCAGATCGACATCAAGCGCCGGCGCGCCATCGCCCGCGCCCACAGCGCCACCCACCTCACCCACCAGGCGCTGCGCGACGCCCTGGGCCCGACCGCCGCCCAGGCCGGTTCGGAGAACTCGCCCGGCCGCTTCCGCTTCGACTTCGGCTCGCCGGCCGCCGTGCCCGGCGCGGTCCTCACCGACGTAGAGCAGAAGATCAACGAGGTCCTTTCCCGTGAGCTCGATGTCACCGCCGAGGTGATGAGCATGGAGGAGGCCAAGAAGCAGGGCGCCATCGCCGAGTTCGGTGAGAAGTACGGCGACCGGGTGCGCGTGGTGACCATCGGCGACTTCTCCAAGGAGCTGTGCGGTGGCACGCATGTGCACAACACCGCCCAGCTGGGTCTGGTGAAGCTGCTCGGCGAGTCCTCGATCGGCTCAGGCGTGCGCCGGGTCGAGGCCCTGGTCGGCGTGGACGCGTACAACTTCCTCGCCCGCGAGCACACCGTCGTCTCCCAACTCACCGACCTGGTCAAGGGCCGGCCTGAGGAGCTGCCGGAGAAGATCTCCGGGATGCTGGCCAAGCTCAAGGAGGCCGAGAAGGAGATCGAGCGGTTCCGCGCCGAGAAGGTGCTCCAGGCCGCCGCCGGGCTGGCCGCGGGCGCCAAGGACGTACGGGGCGTGGCCCTGGTCACCGGCCAGGTGCCGGACGGCACCGCCGCCGACGACCTGCGCAAGCTGGTGCTGGACGTGCGCGGACGCATTCCTGGCGACCGCCCGGCCGTCGTCGCCCTGTTCTCCGTCGCGAACGGCCGCCCGGTGACCGTCATCGCCACCAACGAGGCCGCCCGCGAGCGTGGCCTCAAGGCCGGTGACCTGGTCCGCGCCGCGGCCAAGGCCCTCGGCGGCGGAGGCGGCGGCAAGCCGGACGTCGCCCAGGGCGGCGGCACCAACCCGGACGCCGTCGACGAGGCCGCGGCCGCCGTCGAGCGGCTTGTCGCGGAAGCCGCCTGACCGCCGTGCGACGCGGCAGGCGCATCGCGATCGACGTCGGGGACGCCCGGATCGGGGTCGCCTCGTGCGACCCCGACGGGATCCTCGCCACCCCGGTGGAGACCGTGCCGGGGCGGGATATCCCGGCCGCCCACAAGCGGCTGGCGGCCGTCGTCGAGGAGTATGAGCCGATCGAGGTGGTGGTCGGCCTTCCCCGCTCGCTCAGCGGGCGGGAGGGGCCGGCCGCGGCCAAGGTGCGCACCTTCGCACGGGAGCTGGCGCGCCGCGTCGCGCCGGTCCCGGTGCGGCTGGTCGACGAGCGTATGACGACTGTCACAGCTGCTCAGGGCCTGCGGGCCTCGGGCGTGACCTCGAAGAAAGGCCGTTCGGTCGTTGACCAGGCGGCTGCCGTCGTCATTCTGCAAAGCGCACTGGAGACCGAGCGTGTCTCCGGGCGTGCACCGGGCGAGGCCGTCGAAGTGGTCATCTGATCGCGATACGGTAACGTTCCGCGCGGCCAGGGCAGCCGTCGCCTGGCGCGTGACGTGTGACATGGGTGACACCTCGGCTGCCGCCGTGCGTCGCTAGGGGTTCGATGACTGACTACGGCCGGGGTACCGGCTCCCAATCGTGGGATCCTGAGGACCCGCTGTACGGGGATCAGGGATGGGGCGGTCACCAGACGGCGACCGGTCACGATCCGTACGCCCAGGAGGCCTACGCACAGGACCCCTACGCCCAGCCCGGCCCCCAGGGCCACGGCGGCTACAGCCAGGACCCCTACGGCCAGGGCGGTCATCAGCAGCAGTATCCCCAGCAGGGGTATGGGAACGACGGCTATGGGCACGAGGGCTACGGCCATGACCCGTATGCGCAGGATCCCTACGGACAGGACCCGTACGCCCACCAGCAGTACCCCCAGGGCTACCCGCAGGAGCCCCAGCAGCCGCAGCAACACCAGCAGCCTCAGCAGCAGCCCCAGTGGGACGGACACGGGCACGACACCGGCGGCTACCCGCAGCAGCCTCACTGGGACGGCTCCCAGGCCCCTCAGCGCCAGGCTCCCCAGCCCCAGGAGCCCGTCGCCGAGCAGGCCGAGCACGACGAACCGGCCGACGACCACCCCTTCTTCCGGGACGGCGACGGCGGAGGCGACATACTCCGCGACGACCGTGCCGACGACGAGTACGACGACGAAGACGCCGACGAGGACGAGGGCCGCGGGCGCCGGAACAAAAAGCCCGCCAAGCGCCGCAGCGGAGTCGCCTGCCTGTTCGTGACCGTGGTGCTGGTCGGCGTCGTCGGCGGAGGCGGCTACTTCGCCTACCAGTTCTGGCAGAGCCGCTTCGGCCCCGCGCCGGACTACTCGGGCGCGGGCAGCGGTGAGGTCGCGGTGGAGATCCCCGAAGAGGCGAGCGTGACCGCCATGGGGAACATCCTCAAGGACAAGGGCGTCGTGAAGAGCACGGACGCGTTCATCGAAGCCGCCGACGCGAACGAGAAGGGCGGCAGCATCCAGCCCGGTTCGTACACGCTGCGCAAGCACATGTCCGCGGCTGAGGCTGTGAAGCTCATGGTCGACCCTGCGAGCAGCAACGGCCTGATCGTCGCGGAGGGCATGCGCAACGCGCAGATCTACGCCGCGATCGACAAGAAGATCGGCCTCAAGGCGGGCACGACCAAAAACGTCGCCCTTAAGGAGGCCAAGAACCTCGGGCTGCCGGACTGGGCCGACGACAACTCCAAGATCAAGGATCCGCTCGAAGGCTTCCTCTACCCCTCCCGCTACAGCGCCGGCAAGGACACCAAACCCGAGGACGTCCTGCGGAAGATGGTCGCCCAGGCGAAGAAGCACTACGCCAACTACGACCTCGAGGGCAAGGCCAAGAAGTTGGGCCTGAAGTCGCCGCTCCAGCTCATCACCGTCGCCAGCCTGGTCCAGGCGGAGGGCGTCACCCACGACGAATTCCGCAAGATGGCCGAGGTGGTCTACAACCGCCTCGAACCGGGCAACACCGAGACCAACGGCAAGCTGGAATTCGACTCGACGTACAACTACATCAAGAACCAGAGCAAGCTCGACATCTCCGTCGCGGAGATCAAGAACTACGACAACCCCTACAACACGTACTTCTACCAGGGGTTGCCGCCCGGCCCGATCGGCAACCCGGGTGACGACGCCCTCAAGGCCTCCATGAACCCCACGGACGAGGGTTGGTACTACTTCGTCGCCATCGACGGAAAGACCTACTTCTCCAAGACCTATGCGGAACACCAGAAGTGGGTCGACAAGTTCAACAAGCAGCGCAAGAACGGCTGAGGACGACAGATGTCGGAAAACCGCAGGGCCGCGGTGCTCGGCTCGCCGATCGCCCACTCCCTGTCCCCGGTGCTGCACCGCGCCGCCTA
Organism: Streptomyces sp. NPDC000941; assembly: GCF_053599555.1. NCBI lineage: Bacteria > Bacillati > Actinomycetota > Actinomycetes > Kitasatosporales > Streptomycetaceae > Streptomyces > Streptomyces sp. NPDC000941. The sequence goes on along the minus strand of NZ_JBSFMM010000133.1, from coordinate 10,593 downwards.
CGAGAAGCTGGGCCTGGCCGGTTGGGCCTACGACCGCCACGAGGTGGACGAGGCCGCGCTGCCCGGCTTCTTCGAACGGCTGGACGCGACGGCCGGTGACCGGCCGTGGGCGGGGCTGTCCCTGACCATGCCGCTCAAGCGCGCGGTCATCCCGCTGCTCGACGAGATCAGCGATACGGCGGCGTCGGTGGAAGCGGTCAACACGGTTGTCTTCACGGATGACGGCCGCCGGGTCGGCGACAACACCGACATCCCCGGCATGGTCGCGGCGCTGCGCGAGCGCGGTGTCGAGCGGGTGGCGGGCGCCGCCGTGCTGGGCGCCGGGGCCACGGCATCCTCGGCCCTGGCCGCCCTGTCCCGCCTCTGCGAGGGCGAGGTCACCGCGTATGTGCGCAGCGAGGCGCGTGCCGCGGAGATGCGGCAGTGGGGCGAGCGGCTGGGGGTGGGGGTCCGTACGGCGGACTGGGACGACGCGGCCGAGGCATTCCGTGCCCCCCTGGTGATCGCCACAACCCCCGCGGGCACCACGGACGAGCTGGCCGCGTCCGTCCCCGACCGCCCCGGTGCCCTCTTCGACGTGCTGTACGACCCGTGGCCGACCCGGCTCGCGGCCGCTTGGGCGGAGCGCGGCGGCGCGGTCGTCAGCGGTCTGGACCTGCTGGTGCACCAGGCGGTGCTCCAGGTCGAGCAGATGACCGGCCGGACCCCGGCCCCCCTGGCCACCATGCGCGAAGCGGGCGAGGCGGCCCTCGCCGGCCGCGTGAGCTGAGTCCCGCCTGGTGGACCGGCGCTCGTAGGGCTGCTCGGACGTGGGAGGATCGGAGGTGGCGGGCCAGGGCCGCGCGCTGCCCGGGCCATGCCGCCGTACGTCGAGGCGCGAGCATGAGGAGCACCGTTGAGCAGGTTGCGCTGGCTGACCGCGGGGGAGTCGCACGGCCCCGCACTCGTGGCGACGCTGGAGGGGCTGCCCGCCGGTGTGCCGATCACCACCGACATGGTGGCGGACGCCCTCGCCCGCCGGCGGCTCGGCTATGGGCGCGGCGCCCGGATGAAGTTCGAGCGCGACGAGGTCACCTTCCTCGGCGGCGTACGGCACGGCCTCACCCTCGGCTCCCCGGTGGCCATCATGGTCGGCAACACCGAGTGGCCCAAGTGGGAGCAGGTCATGGCGGCCGACCCGGTGGACCCGGACGTGCTCGCAGGGCTGGCCCGTAACGCCCCGCTGACCCGGCCCCGCCCGGGCCACGCGGACCTGGCGGGTATGCAGAAGTACGGCTTCGACGAGGCCCGGCCGATCCTGGAGCGGGCCAGCGCCCGCGAGACCGCCGCGCGCGTCGCGCTCGGCACGGTCGCCCGCTCGTACCTGAAGGAGACGGCGGGCATCGAGATCGTCTCCCACGTCGTGGAGCTGGCCGCGGCCAAGGCCCCGTACGGCGTGTACCCGACCCCCGCGGATGTGGCGCGGCTGGACGCCGACCCGGTGCGCTGCCTGGACGCGGACGCGAGCGACGCGATGGTCGCCGAGATCGACCAGGCCCATAAGGACGGCGACACGCTCGGCGGCGTCGTCGAGGTGCTGGCGTACGGCGTGCCGGTGGGCCTGGGCTCGCATGTCCACTGGGACCGGCGGCTCGACGCCCGGCTGGCCGCCGCCCTGATGGGCATCCAGGCCATCAAGGGCGTCGAGGTCGGCGACGGCTTCGGCCTGGCCCGGGTGCCGGGATCCAAGGCGCACGACGAGATCGTGCCGGGCGAGGACGGCATCAGGCGCGCCTCCGGCCGCTCCGGTGGCACCGAGGGCGGGCTGACCACGGGCGAGCTGCTGCGGGTGCGCGCCGCGATGAAGCCGATCGCGACCGTGCCGCGGGCCCTGGCCACGGTGGATGTCACGACGGGCGAGCCGACCCAGGCCCACCACCAGCGCTCGGACGTCTGCGCGGTCCCGGCCGCGGGCATCGTCGCGGAGGCGATGGTGGCGCTGGTCCTCGCGGACGCCGTCGCGGAGAAGTTCGGCGGCGACTCGGTCACCGAGACCCGCCGCAACGTCAAGGGCTTCCTCGACAACCTGGCCATCAAGTGAGCGGCCAGGCGACTGGCCCGGGAGCGAGCGGGCCGGTGATTGTGCTGGTCGGGCCCATGGGCGTGGGGAAGAGCACCGTTGGACGGGTGCTCGCCGAGCGGCTGGGCACCGGCTTCCGGGACACCGACACCGACATCGTCGAGTCGGCAGGCAAGCCGATCTCCGAGATCTTCATCGACGAGGGCGAACCGCACTTCCGCGAGCTGGAGCGGCAGGCCGTGCGCGCCGCGGTCGCCGAGCACCGCGGGGTGCTGGCCCTCGGCGGCGGCGCGATCCTGGACGACTCGACCCGCGCCCTGCTGGCCGATCTGCCGGTCGCCTTCCTGGAGATGGGCGTCGCCGAGGCGGTCAAGCGCACCGGCCTCGACGCGCCGCGCCCGCTGCTCGCCGTCAACCCGCGGCAGCGCTGGCGCGAGCTCATGGAGCAGCGCCGTCCGCTGTACACCGAGGTGGCCCGCGCGGTCGTGTCGACCGAGGGCCGCACCCCCGAGGACGTCGCCGACGCGGTCCTCGACGCACTGGAGTTGAAGGACGCATGAGCACCGACACACCCACCCGTATCCAGGTCGGCGGCACCGCGGGCAGCGAGCCGTACGAGGTCCTGGTCGGCCACCGGCTGCTCGGCGAGCTGCCCGGCCTCATCGGCACAGCGGCCAAGCGCGTCGCCGTGCTGCACCCGGAGGCGCTGGCCGAGACCGGCGACGCCATCCGCCAGGACCTGCTCGGACAGGGCTACGAGGCCATCGCGATCCAGCTGCCCAACGCGGAGGAGGCCAAGACCGCCGAGGTCGCCGCGTACTGCTGGAAGGCGCTCGGCCAGACCGGCTTCACCCGCAGCGATGTGATCATCGGCATCGGCGGCGGCGCCTCCACCGACCTCGCGGGCTTCGTCGCGGCGACCTGGCTGCGCGGGGTGCGCTGGATCGCCGTCCCGACGACCGTGCTCGGCATGGTGGACGCGGCGGTCGGCGGGAAGACCGGTATCAACACCGCCGAGGGCAAGAACCTGGTCGGCGCCTTCCACCCGCCGGCCGGGGTGCTGTGCGACCTGGCCGCGCTCGACTCACTGCCGGTCCACGACTACGTCAGCGGCCTCGCCGAGATCATCAAGGCGGGCTTCATCGCCGACCCGGCGATCCTGGAGCTGATCGAGGCTGACCCGGAGGCGGCCCGCACCCCCGCGGGACCGCACACCGCCGAGCTCATCGAGCGCTCCATCCGAGTGAAGGCCGAGGTCGTCTCCTCCGACCTCAAGGAGGCGGGGCTGCGGGAAATCCTCAACTACGGCCACACCCTCGCCCACGCCATCGAGAAGAACGAGCGCTATAAGTGGCGGCACGGCGCGGCGGTCTCCATCGGCATGGTCTTCGCCGCCGAGCTGGGCCGCCTCGCCGGACGCCTGGACGACGCCACGGCCGACCGGCACCGCGCGGTCCTGGGCTCCGTCGGCCTGCCGCTGACCTACCGCGGCGACCAGTGGCCCCGGCTGCTGGAGACCATGAAGGTCGACAAGAAGTCCCGCGGCGACCTGCTGCGCTTCATCGTCCTCGACGGTCTGGCCAAGCCCGCGGTGCTGGAGGGCCCGGACCCGGCCGTGCTGCTCGCGGCGTACGGAGAGGTGTCCGCGTGACCCGCAGGGTGCTCGTCCTCAACGGTCCCAACCTGGGGCGGCTCGGCAGCCGTGAGCCGGACGTCTACGGCGCGACCTCCTACGCCGGGCTCGTGGAGGAGTGCGGGAAACTCGGCGCCGAGCTGGGCTTCGAGGTGGATGTGCGGGAGACCAACGACGAGGGCGAGATGATCCGCTGGCTGCACGAGGCGGCGGACGGCTCGATCCCGGTCGTCATCAACCCCGGTGCCTTCACGCACTACTCGTACGGTATGCGGGACGCGGCGGCGCAACGCACCGCGCCGCTGGTCGAGGTGCATATCTCCAACCCGCATGCGCGGGAGGAGTTCCGTCACAACTCTGTTATCGCGGCGGTCGCCAGCGGCACCGTCGCCGGGTTCGGAATCGGGTCGTATCGCCTCGCATTGCGTGCTTTGGCCGACGAATTGGCCGGATGACGGCTGTCACTGGGCACACACCGTATTCCCCGGCCGTTCACATAGTGGCGGCCGGGGCAGGTACCGTTCGGTAGAACCGGCTCCACCGCCGCGTCTTCACGCGACAGTTGCCAGTACCAGACCGCCTGCACGAGACGGAGTGCCACCGGATGCAGCACTCAGTGGGAGCTCCGCTGCCACCGCCCCATCAGCCCGGACCGGCCCCCGACGCGGGCGGCGCGGGCTGGGCCCAGGGCACCGGCCACCACCCGGGACCCCACCAGGCCCACCACCCCGGCCCCCACCCGGCCAGCCCGCCCGGCTCCCACCCGACCAGCCCCCCTGGCTCCCACCCGACCCACCCTGCGCCGCCGCCCCCCGTCCCTCCGGCCCCGCTCCATCCGACACCGGCCCCGCCGCCCATGGACCCGTCGGGCGTCACCGGCCATATCCAGCTTCCGCCCGGCGGCCCGGTGCCGCTGCCGCATCCGCCGGCGGGCGGCGCGGCGATGGCCGACGCTTCGCAGGCGGCGGTGGCGGTGCTGCTGATCGGCCCGGCCGGGGCGGGCAAGACGACCGTCGCCCGCCATTGGGCCGACCGCCGGCGGGTGCCGACCGCGCATATCAGCCTGGACGACGTCCGCGAATGGGTCAGGTCCGGTTTCGCCAACCCCCAGTCGGGGTGGAACGAGAACTCCGAGGCGCAGTACCGTCTCGCCCGCCGCACCTGCGGCTTCGCCGCCCGTAACTTTCTGGCCAACGGGATCTCCTGCATCCTGGACGACGCCGTCTTCCCGGACCGCCCGGTCGTGGGCCTCGGCGGCTGGAAGCGCCATGTCGGCCCCGGGCTGCTGCCGGTCGTCGTGCTGCCGGGCCTCGAGATCGTCCTGGAGCGGAACGCGGCCCGGAGCGGCAATCGCCGGCTGAGCGACGAGGAAGTGGCCCGCATCCACGGCCGGATGGCCGGCTGGTACGGCTCGGGCCTGCCGATCATCGACAACTCCACGTACGACGTGGAGACCACGGCCCGCATGCTCGACGAGGTCGTCGCCCGCAGCATCGCCTCCCCGCCCAGCTGGTGAGTGAGTGAGGAAACCTTCACTCGGGGGGACCGCTCGACCGGACGTCGAAGGCTCCACTGCGTAGGGTCTTCAACTGTTGGGCGCTTCGCTTACGGAACGTTGTTGATGCTGCATAGCGGGGTTGGTGTGGATCTGCAGGTAATCTAGCGAACTGTCATGCGATTGTGTGGGGTTCATGCTGGTTGGGACTGTCTGGTGTTGATGCGGTCGTAGGGTCCGTGTTCATGGAGCTTCTTCGTTTGGCGGTGGTCGCGCGCAGGGTGGGTGTGCACCCGGGGACACTGCGGCTGTGGGCGAACGAGGGCAGGGTCCCGGTGGTGTGGGTGGGCCGGGAGCGGCGTTTCTCTATCGAGGCGTTGGACGCGCTGACGGGGGGTGCGGCGTCGGCTGAGCGGCGTGAGGCGCTGTATGTGCGGGTCTCGGGCACCAGTGGGCAGGAGTCGTCGCTGGCCGCGCAGGAGGCGGAGTTGCGGGCGTCGGCTTCGGGCGTGGTGGTCGCGGTGTTCCGGGACCGGGCTTCGGGGCTGCGGGAGTCGCGTCCGGGTCTGGACCGGCTGCTGAAGCGGGCCGCCGCAGGAGAGTTCACCCATGTACGTGTCACTCATCGTGACCGTCTGGCCCGGTTCGGTGCCGCCTGGCTGATCGAGGTGCTGGCTCATCGCGAGGTGGTGGTCGAGGTCCTGCATGCCAAGGGCACGGCCGGGGGCATGGAAGAGCTGCTGGATGACTTCATGTCCCTGGTGGCCACCTTCGCCGGGCGGATGTACGGGCTGCGCTCGCGCGAGGCGCGGCGACGGCTGCTGGCAGAGGCCGAAGGGCGGATCGGTGATCTGGCCTCCGGTACCGGCACCCGGAGCGGAGGTCCGGAGCGCTTCCCTGCTCCCGAAACCGAAGCCGAAGGCGTGTGGGCGGGAGATGGTTGTGGCTAGGTTGATGGCGACGGCGACGTGTACCGCTTTTGGTGCCGTCCTGGAAGACGGCGGGCACAGGGTCGGGCAGCGCCTGCTGTACGAGCGGGTGGGTTTCCTCGGTGTCTTGTGCCGGGATCTGGCAGCTGAGCTGGTCGTGTCCCGGTGGGATGAGGCGTCGCTGGAGGTGCTGGCGGCCGGTGTGGACAAGCGGGGTGAGAGCCTGCCGTCCAAGGGCTGGATGGCCCTGCGCCGCCTGGGTTGGAACACCCCCGCCCCGGCCTCTGCTCCTGCTCCTGCTCCTGCTGAGGGTGCCGGGGTGGGCGGGGCTGTGGGGGTGTATGTGTCGGACCGGGTGCGGCGGGCCGGCCAGGAGCAGGCGGCCCGTACCCTGCGGCTGGCCCTGTACCGCCGGGCCGTCGTCATGGCGCTGCTGGCGACCTGGCCCGCCGACCCGTCCCGGCGCAGCGGGGCGGAGTGGGCCGCGTTGCGCGCGAGGCTGCCTGCGGGGGTGGGTGGGGCGGAGATCCGTAACCGGACCCGGCAGATCCGCGACTTCGCCCGAGCACACGCGGGGCGGCTGCCGTCCGGACTGTGCGAGCTGGAAGAACCCCCGACGGTGACCGCTTTGGTACTGCTGGCGGCGATGGACCGCCAGCAGACCACTCTTGCGCGCCTGGACGAGGTGTGTGCCCGGCTGCGGGTGAAGCTCCCACTGTGCGCCGCGCCCGTCTCCCGGCGGGACTGGGCCTGGCACGTGATCGACCTGCGCCTGCCCGCCACCGTCGAGCCGGACGCGCTGCTGCACGCCCCGACCCTGCGCCCCACCCCGGGCGGCCGTATCGCCATCGACCTGCCCCACTCCCGCTCGGTGGCCACGGCCCCGGCCACCGGGCACACCGTGGCGGTCGGAATCGACTGGGGTGTGAACACCCTGCTGACCGGCGCCGTGGGCCGCCTGACCGGCCCCCAAAGCGCCCGGCGGGTGGTCACCGACGGCCGTCCCCTGATCTTCGACGCCACCACGGTCAGTGCGAAACTCCACCGGCTGCGCACCCACCGCGAACACCTCGCCGCCAAACGCGACCACTACCAAGCGCTCGCGGCCTCCCTCGGCGCCCCACACCGCGCCTGGGGCGTCCTGCTGGACAAGGCGGCGGTGCTGGAGCGCGAGCATGCCCGGGTGTGCGCCCGCATCCGCCACCTGAACGACGCGCTGGCCTGGTCGGCCGCCCGCTGGGCCGTCGACCAGGCAGCCGCACTCGGCGCGTCCGTCATCTACCTCGAAGACCTCGCCACCCTGGAAGCCCGCGGGAGGCGGCGGGGCAACGCCCGGCTGTCCGGCCAGGTGCGCGGCACCGTCGCCGAGGCGATACGGCACCTGGCCGCCAAACAGCACATCACGGTGGTCACCGTCCCGGCCCGGGGTACCTCCAAGCTCTGCCCCCAGTGCCTGGGAGCACTGGGCCACCATCCCGCGCCCGACCGGCTGGGTGAACGCGGCTGGAAGTGGGCCCACTGCACCAGGTGCGGCCTGTCCCTGGACCGCGACCACGCCGCCGCCCGCCGCATCGTCTCCCGCGGCCTCCTCGGCCAGACCCACACCACCACCGACCGCACCACCGGTATCCGTACCATCCGCACCCCAGCCGAGGGCACCGTCACGATGGTGCGCCGCCCGAAGAAGACCACCCGCCGCCTGCGCCGCGCCCGCCGCACGGCCACCCTCCCCGCCCAGCCACGCGGGCCGAAGACCACCCCGGGCAAGACCCGCCCCACCCCCAGCAGACCCGCCTCCGACCGCCGGGCCCGCATCACCGCCCGGACCATGGCCGGTGCCACTGCACAGACTTCCCGCCGTATGCCCGATGTGCGTACGGTCCCCGCCGCCACCCCCACCGGGGTGGTCAAGCGTCCTGCGGGGCATGACACCCAGACCCCGGCCCCACCCGGGCCGGGGCCAGGTCATGGAGTACCCGCCCCACCCCGCCCGGATCATCCTCCGGCCCGGCGGGGGCGGCTCTCCCGCGAAACCTGTCGACGGCGCATCCACGCCGCCGAGCGGGCCGGTTTCCACCACGTGCGCGCCACCGAAGTCCACCCCCTCACACCGAGGTTCGGACCCCGGGCGGCAGCACACGGCCACGCCGCGCCCGAAAAGCCTGAAATCCGCAGGCACACACAGAGTTTCTGAGACGCTCAGGATCATGTCCCAGGCGTACGCGGCCCGACGTGCCCGGCTGCGCGATCAGTGCGCGGCGGCGGGTGGTGAGGCCGCGCTGGTCTCCAGGTCGGCCAATGTGCGCTATCTGTGCGGCGGCGGGGTGCCGCCCGGTGCCGTGCTGCTGCTTGGGCCGGTCCAGGACGTGCTGGTGGCGCCCCTGACGCCGTTCTGGGAGCCGCTGCCCGGTGGTTCGTACCAGCCCGAGGACCTGCGGATTCTCGTGCTGCCCGGTGAGGGCGGGGACCCGGCCGGGGCCGCCGCCGATCTGGCCGCCGCGGACGGCGCCGAGTCGCTGGCCGTCGAGGAGCACCATCTGACGGTCGCCCGCCACCGGGGGCTCGCCGCGGCCGCCCCCCGGCTGCGGCTGGTGGATCTGGGCCGGGCCGTGGAGCAGCTGCGGCTGGTCAAGGACGACGAGGAGATCTCCTGCCTGCGGATCGCCGCCGAGCTCGCCGATCAGGCGCTCGGCGAGCTGCTCGAGTCGATCCTGGTCGGCCGGACCGAGCGGCATCTGGCGCTGGAGCTGGAGCGCCGGCTGGTGGATCACGGCGCGGACGGCCCGGCCTTCCCCACGGTCGTGGCCACCGGGCCGAACTCGGGCCGGGCCGGGCACACACCCACCGACCGGCGGGTCGAGGAGGGCGACTTCCTCACCATCGGTCTGGGCGCCGACTACCGCGGCTACCGCTGCGAGGTGGGGCGCACGTTTGTGATCGGACCGTCTCCCGCCACCTGGCAGGTGGAGCTGTACGACGCGGTCTTCGCGGCGCAGCGGGCCGGGCGGGAGGCGCTGGTACCCGGTGCGGCCTGCCGGGATGTGGACCGCGCGACCCGTCAGGTGCTGGACTCCGCGGGGTTCGGCGAGGGGCTTGCACCGAGGATGGGACACGGCGTGGGCCTGGAAATCGACGAGGACCCTCGGCTCGCACCCTCGGCCATGGGTAAACTGGACGCTTGTGTGCCGGTCACTGTCGAACCGGGGGTCCACCTCCCGGGCCGGGGCGGTGTCCGGATCGACGACACGCTCGTCGTCCGCCCCGAGGCGGACGGCGGACCCGAGCTACTCACCATCACGACCAAGGAGCTGCTGGCGCTCTGACTCTGCGCGTCGCATCTTTGTGGTCCCACCAGCTGTAGTCCAGGAGATCCCGCAACCGTGGCATCCACGAACGACCTCAAGAATGGCCTGGTGCTCAAGCTCGACGGGGGCCAGCTCTGGTCCGTCGTCGAGTTCCAGCACGTCAAGCCCGGCAAGGGCCCTGCTTTCGTCCGCACCAAGCTCAAGAACGTGCTGTCCGGCAAGGTGGTCGACAAGACCTTCAACGCCGGCGTGAAGGTCGAGACGGCAGTTGTCGACAAGCGCGGCATGCAGTTCTCGTACAAGGACGGCGAGAGCTTCGTGTTCATGGACATGGACACCTTCGACCAGATCTACATCAGCCCCGAGGTCGTCGGCGACAACGCCCGATACCTGCTCGAGGGTTTCGAGGCCGTCGTGGCGATGTACGAGGGCAACCCGCTGTACGTCGAGCTGCCGGCCGCCGTCGAGCTGGTGATCGAGTACACCGAGCCCGGCGTCCAGGGCGACCGCTCCACCGGCGGCACCAAGCCCGCCAAGCTCGAGACCGGCTACGAGATCGGCGTCCCGCTCTTCATCACCACCGGTGAGAAGATCAAGGTCGACACCCGTTCCGGTGAGTACCTCGGTCGGGTGAACAGCTAACCGTGGCTGCCCGCAACAAGGCCCGTAAGCGTGCCTTCCAGATCCTTTTCGAGGCCGATCAGCGTGGCACCTCCGTGCAGACGGTCCTCGCGGACTGGATCCGGCACGCCCGGACCGACGACCGGCAGCCGCCGGTCAGCGAATACACGATGCAGCTCGTCGAGGGGTACGCCCAGTACACGGCCCGGATCGACGAGCTGATCTCCACCTATGCGGTGGGCTGGACGCTGGACCGGATGCCGGTCGTCGACCGGAACATTCTGCGGCTCGGCGCCTACGAGCTGGTGTGGGAGGACGAGACTCCGGACGCCGTCGTGATCGACGAGGCGGTGCAGCTCGCCAAGGAGTTCTCCACCGATGACTCACCGGCCTTTGTCAATGGGCTTCTCGGCCGTTTCAAGGAGCTGAAGCCGAGTCTGCGCCGAGGCGAGCAGCAGCCCACCACGGAAGCCTGAGCGCTTCGAGTCCGAGCGCTCGGAGCCTTACGCGTACAAAGCCGCCGGGGGCGGTGGAACCTTTCGGTCCCACCG
>NZ_JBSFMM010000132.1:0-31764 GCF_053599555.1 Streptomyces sp. NPDC000941 | reverse complement strand
TGTGTGGTGTGGGGGGGGTTCAGACATCCTTCTGCTCCTACTTCCCCGAGGCGGCGGGGGCCGGGGCGGGCGCCGGCCGCTCGGCGGTCTTCAAGGCGGTGACGACCTGGTCGAGCCAGGCCTTGGCCTCGTTCTCATAGTCCGGTTCACAGTCGGCGCGCGGGGCCAGCCGTATCGCGTCCAGCTCCGCCAGGCGTTGGTCGAGGCGGCGGCCGTGGCCGCAGAAGTCGTCGTACGAGGAGTCGCCGAAGGCCAGAACGGCGTAGCGCCGGCCCTTCAGTCGCGGGGCGTCCGGCGAGGCGAGGGCGTCCCAGAACCCGGCGCCGTTGTCGGGGGCGTCGCCGTCGCCGAAGGTACTCGTGATCAGCAGCAGGTCGGTGTCGTGCGGCAGCGCGGCGGGGTCGGCCTGCTCCATGGGCAGGAGGGAGGCGAGGTGACCATCGGCGGTGAGCCGCTGCGCCGCGGCGTTCGCGAACTCCTCGGCGTTCCCGGTCTGCGACGCCCAGAGGATCACGACCTGGCGGCGGGAGAGCCGCGCGGAGCCGCCGTGGCCGTACGCGGTGGAAGGCGTCGCCTCGACCCTGGAGGCCCTGGAGGCCCTGGAGTACATCCCGGCCAGCACGCCGTTCACCCACAGGACGTGCTCCGGGCTGAACGGGGCGTCCGGCGGCAGCACCGGTACGCCCGGGGCGCCGGACGGGATACCGGTCAGGAAGCCGGTCAGATACCGGCGTTCATGCTCGGCCAGGACCGGCGGCGGCGCGGGGTCAAGCCCGAACGGGCCGGGAACGGACGGGCCGGACACGGAGGCCGCAGCCATGACCGGGTCCCGCACCGTCACCGGGGCGGCCACCTTGGTCAGCGACACCGCGCACACCTTGAGCTCGGGCTGGAACGACAGCGGATCGACGGCGTCGCTGGTCACCGCGTTGACGCTCAAGTACTCCCCGAACAGGTCGTTCCAGTGGAACGGCGCGAAACAGCAGCCCGGCCGCACCCGGTCCGTGACGACCGCGGGCAGCACGGCCCGCCCGCGCCGCGAGGCAACCTCCACCGAGTCCCCCTCGGCGATGCCCAGCCGAGCCGCGTCCCGGGGGTGCACCTCCACGAAGGGGCCGGGGTTGAGCTTGTTCAGCTTGGGCACCTTGGCCGTCTTGGTGAGGGTGTGCCACTGGTGCTGGAGGCGGCCCGTGTTGAGCACGTACGGGTAGTCGTCGTCGGGCAGCTCCGCCGCCGGCAGGTGCGGGCGGGCGTAGAAGGCCGCCCGGCCGCTCGGGGTCGGGAAGGTCGGCGAGCCGTCCTCGCCGACGTACCGGATCGGATTGCGGTCGGGCCCGTCCGCGGTCGCCGCCGGCCACTGCACCGGGGTGGCGCGCAGCCGCTCGTAGCTCACCCCGCGCAGATCCCAGCCGGTCGCCGGGTTCCAGGCACGCTTGATCTCCTCGAAGACCTCCTCGGCGCTGTCGTACGCGAAGCCCTTCTCGTAGCCCATCGCGCGGGCCACGGCGGCGATGATCCGCCAGTCCGCCATCGCCTCACCGGGCGGATCGGCGGCCGGCCGGGCGAGGGTGAGGTTACGCTCACTGTTGATCAGGACGCCCTCCGCCTCGGTCCACAGCGCGCCGGGCAGGACGACATCGGCGTACGCGTTCGTCTCCGTCTCGGCGAACACGTCCTGCGTGACGACGAACTCGGCGGCCTCCAGCCCCTCGATGACCGTCTTGCGGTTGGCGACGGAGGCGACCGGGTTGGTGCAGATGATCCAGCACGCCTTGATGTCCCCCTCGGCCATCTTCTGGAACATCTCGACCGTGCCCTTGCCGACGCCGTCGGCGCGCAGCGCGCCCGGCTCCAGCTCCCACAGCTCCTCGACGAAGTCACGGTCGGCGTCGGCGAGTACGGACCGCTGTCCGGGCAGCCCCGGCCCCATGTAGCCCATCTCCCGGCCGCCCATGGCGTTGGGCTGCCCGGTGAGGGAGAAGGGCCCGCTGCCGGGGCGGCAGATCTTGCCGGTCGCAAGGTGAAGGTTGATCAGGCTATTGGTGTTCCAGGTGCCGTGCGTGGACTGGTTGAGCCCCATCGTCCAGCAGCTCATCCACTCCCCCGCCTCGCCGATCAGCCGGACGGCCTCGCGGATGTCGTCCTCCGGGATGCCGGTGATCTCCGCGACGGCGGCGGGCGGATAGTCGGCGAGGAAGCGGGGCATCGCCTCCCAGCCCTCGGTGTGCGCGGCGATGAACCCGGGGTCGGTGTGGCCGTTCGCATGCAGCAGCTGCAACAGCCCATTGAGCAGCGCCAGATCCGTGCCCGGCTTGATCTGCAGGAACAGATCAGCCTTGGCCGCGGTGGCGGTGCGCCGCGGATCGACGACGATCAGCTTCGCCCCCGCTTTCACCCGATCCATCATGCGTAGGAAGAGGATGGGATGGCAGTCGGCCATGTTGGCGCCGATGACGAAGAAGACGTCCGCCTTGTCGAAGTCCTGGTACGAGCCGGGCGGCCCGTCCGCGCCCAGCGACAGCTTGTAGCCGGTGCCGGCGCTGGCCATGCACAGCCGGGAGTTCGACTCGATCTGGTTGGTCCGGAGGAACCCCTTGACCAGCTTGTTCGCCAAGTACTGCGCCTCCAGGCCCATCTGCCCGGAGACATAGAGGGCGACCGCGTCCGGCCCGTGCTCGTCGATGATCGCCCGCAGGCGGCGGGCGGTCTCCGCGACGGCGTCCGCCACGGGCGCGGACTGCGGCTCCTCGCCGCGGTCCGGCCGGACGAGGGCGGTGGTCAGCCGCCCCGGGGCGGCGAGCATGTCCGCGGTGGTGGCGCCCTTGGTGCACAGCCGCCCGAAGTTCGCGGGGTGCTCCTTGTCCCCGGCCGCCTTCAGCACCGTACGCCGCCCGTCCGGCCCCCTCCCGACGTCGAGGACCATGCCGCAGCCGACCCCGCAGTACGAGCAGACCGTCCGCACCTTCGTCGTGCCCTCACTCCGCGAGCCCGGTGCGGCCACGGGCGCCCCTCTCTCCTGATCGACCTGGTTCGGCCCTTTGTGACCGCCGTACGTCCGTGATCGTACAAACGACTCATTACGCGGGCGTCTCCGCGGCCGATCGTCAGGGGTAACACCCACCGCACACAATCCGGCGGGGCGATGTGAGCGGCCCTGCGCAGCGTGGACCGTACGGTCAGGCGGCGGATCCCGATGCCCCGGACGGCAGGGTCTCAGGGAACCTGGCGGTGGACATCGCGCCGATTACCGACAGCCAGGACCAGACAAATCAGCTTGAGCATGTCCCGCTGCGCGTGCGGCGTGAAGCGCGTGACGTACCCCGAGGGTCAGCCCTGATCAGCACGGAGCAGGGCGGCCATCTCTTCGAGCGAGACAGACCCTTCCGTACCTTCGGACTCGGCTTCGTCGGCCAGCCGGTTGAGCCATGCTTCTTCAGCGTCTTCGGCGATCCGGCGCAGGCGCTGGTACTCCTGGATGTCGATCACGACGGCTTCCTGCTTGCCGCGCCGGGTGATGATCGTCGGGGTCTCCGCCCGGCAGGCACGGTCAATGACGTCGGCGAGGTGACTGCGGACCTCGGCCATGGATTCGACGACGGGATCACTCATGTCATAAATGTGTCAGATGTGTATCTCACCTAGTGCCCCCGAGAGGTTCAGCCGTCGCGTCGCCCGCGGCAAGGCAGCCGAATCCGTCACGGGCTCCCTCGCTGCCGAGGGTCTCCGGCCGACATCCGCCTCCGACCAGGACGCCGACACATACGTACGCGGCGCTATGTCGGCCGAGGAGATGGCCACTCGCGCCCTGGTCCGCCACCACCCCGAGCCTTAACAGGCGCCCGAGTGAGTTGCGGTGAGTATCGGACAACGACACGCCATGCCGTCGGCGTGTCGCTGTCCGATACTCACCGCAAACCCGGCGGGCCAGGGATGGGCGAACTAGGGAGAAGGTAGTCCGCCCAGACCGTCTTGCCCGAGCCGTCGGGCCGTAGGTGCCAGTCCCAGCGGGTGGCCAGGTGCGATACGAGGAGCAGGCCGCGGCTTGTCTCCTCGGCGCCGGGGCCATCCGAAGCAGGCGGGACGGCAGGGCGTCGCGGCACACCCCCGGCGCGGGCGTCGGTGACCTCGATCCGAGCGGTGGCCGGGCGCGCGTGCGCCGCCGTCACGCGCAGGCGGAGGTGGAAGTCACGGCCGGGGACGCGGCCGTGCCGCACGGCATTCGAAGTCAGCTCGGCGACGATCAGGTCGATCTCGTCGTGGGGCTCGGTGCCGTACGGGATTCCCCATGTGTCCAGCCGGACGGCCGCCAGGCGCCGAGCGAGACGGACACCTCGGGGTGTGGAGGTGAAGCGCATCTCGAAGGTGAGGTCAGCCGGGGTGGAGGTGGTAGTCAAGCGCCGGGTGGGGGTGGTGAGTTGGGTGGTACGGGTGGGGCTGTCGGGATTGTTCGTCATGCCGACCACGGTCCCGCTGGTCGCGTAGCGTTAACCAGTGGTGACGCACCGACGCGGACCAGTTGTCCGCGCGGTGTGTGTACGGGTACGAGGCGCGCGGCGTGACGGCGCCCCTACCGGGGGCGTTGGGCCGGGGAGGCGGTGATCGATGACGGAGCGTACAGGTGCTGCGGCGGAGGCCGAGGCGGTTCCGCGCGGTGGCGGCGGAGCGGTCGTCAACCTTGCGGATGGCTGGGAGGGTGACGGCGGGGCCGGGCGGCGGCCGGAGGACAAGGCGGGTCGGGGCGTCATCACGGCGTTCGGGCAGACCATGAAGATGCTACGCGTGCGGAAGGGGATGGAGCGCGAGGAGTTCGGCAAGCGGCTCGGGTACTCGGCCTCCACCATCGCGGCGTTCGAACAGGGACGGAGGATTCCGTCGCCCCGGACCATCGACCGGGCGGACGAGGTACTGGAGACGGACGGGTTGCTGTGCCTGTGGAAGGACGAGGTGGAGCGGGCGCAGTATCCGGTGTTCTTTCAGGGGATGGCGACGCTGGAGAAGGAGGCCATTGAACTTCTCTCGTACGACACCCTCGTGATCAAGGGCCTGCTCCAGACCCAGGAGTACATGAGAGCGCTGCTGGCGATGCGACGTCCGGTCCTGGACCAGGAGACCATCGAGCAGCGCGTGGCCGCGCGATTGGCCCGGCAGGACATCTTCGAGCGCTGGCCCGCGCCGCTGATGAGCTTCGTGGTGGACGAGTCGGTGTTGCGGCGCCGGTATGGCGGAAAGGACGTTCTGCGAGGACAGCTGGAACACCTCCACCTGATCGGCCAGAAGCGGAACGTCGAGATCCAGGTCATGCGGCTCGACTCTGAGGAGAGCGCTGGCGTGGACGGGCCGTTCACGGTCGTCACCCGCACGGACGGCAAGAAGTTCGTATACGTCGAGGCTCAGGGAACCAGCGCTCTTCAGACCGACCCGGAACAAGCGGCTCTCGCCGCCGCGCGCTATGGGATTATCCGGTCACAGGCTCTCACTTCACGAGAGTCACTGGGGTTCATCGAAGGGTTGCTGGGAGAGCTATGAACAACGCTGAGTCCTCGACCGTCGCCTCTGGCCTCGTCTGGTTCAAGAGCAGCTACAGCGGAGCCGAGGGCGGCGATTGTGTAGAGGTGGCAACCGGTACGGCAGTTGTGCACGTCCGCGACTCCAAGGCCGCCGCCGGGCCCGTCCTCACGGTGTCGCGTGAGGCATGGGCGGGCTTCGTCGGGTTCGCCTCGTCGGAGCGGGGTCTCTGACGCTCGTGCGTGGAAGTCGAGGTCAACCGATCCCATAGAGGCTCGGCAGGTCGACCAGGAGAAGATCGTCGCGCCGGGCCGCGGACTCGATCAGGTCCGGGTAGAACCCGTGCAGGGAGAACAGAGCCAGGGTGGTGCCCGTGGTGTCGTAGCCCTGGTCGGCGAGCAGAGTGCGGATGCGTTCCAGGCGTTGCAGGTCGCCGGTGCCGCGGCGGGCGGCGGTGGCCTTGGCCTCGCCAAGGAGGGCGATCCGGGCGCGGGGGGCCTGCGGGCGCTCGCCCAGGGCCAGGGCGATGACGTCGACCTCGTGCTTGGTGCGGGCCGCCGGGTCGGCTACCTCGGTGGTGCCGACCGGACCGGGCAGGCCTCCCGGAAGCAGGGTGTGGGCGTATCGGCGGGTGAAGGTGCGGGCGAGGTCCTCGAAGTGGGGGCCGAGGATCTTGGAGTTGAAGGTCGGCGCGGCGGCCTGCCACACCTCTTCGGCGAAACCCTGTTCGACGGTGGCCGCCTGCGGCAGGGTGATCAGCTGATTGAAGCGGATGATGGGGTCGGCCAGGGTGATGACGGGGTGGCGGGGACGCAGGATGTCCTGCTCGCGCTGGATGTAGCTGGTGGACTCCAGGACGTCGAGCGGGTGGGTGACGGCGTTGCGCTGTCGTTCCAGGGCCGCGCCGATCTTGGTGGGGGTGGTGGCGCCCTGGGCGATCGCGGTGAGGATGTCGTAGTAGAGGGTGTGCTGGGTGATCCGCGGATCCTCGCGCAGCAGATACTCCGTCTCCGTGCGCGAGTACACCGCCCGCCCCGGGTCCAGGAGCGTCCGCGTAAGCCAGGAGACGAAACCGTCGTTCGGATGCGGGCGGGCCGCCACCGGCCGGTAGCCGGGAGCGCCACCGAGGACGGCGTGCACCTGCAGGGCGGTCAGCGGGTCGTCGATCTGCCAGAACGCACGGCTGGCCCGGTAGTCGAAGGCCCCCAGCCTCAGGTCGATCACCGCACGGCCGCGCAACGGCTTCGTCCCCGACAGCAGTTCGTGCATGACGCTCATCGCGGACCCACACAGGATCACCCGCGCTCCGGGTCCGTCCCCGGTGCCCCGCTGGCGCTCGTCGTAAAGCTGCTGAAGCAGGCCGGGGATCTCGGGAGAGTGCTGGAGGAGATACGGCAACTCGTCGATCACCAACAACGGAGTCTGCGAACGCGCGGTGACATCGAGGGCGTTGGACAGGACCTCACGCCAGTCGGTCAACCGCAGCGTGCCAGGCTGCAGACCCGCGTGGACCGCGATGGCGTCGCTGAACCGCCGGATCGCCGGCAGCCGTCCTTCCTCCCGCACCGCGGTGACGTACAGGCCCCCGACCCGCTCCGACAGCGCCTGCAGAAGATACGACTTCCCGTGCCGCCTGCGCCCCGACACGATCCCCAGACGCATCGCCGGATCCGGGTCCGTGAGGAACTCGGTGAGCAGACCCCACTCACGGTCACGGTCGACCACGTCCTCGGGCTTGGCAAGCGTGCTCTCGTCCACCGGAACTCCCCACCAGCCTGGATCGACCTCGACATGTCTAAGTCTACTTAGACGGGATCGGTCCAACCCGACTTTCCTCCGGCAAAAGAAGTTACTCGCGGCGATCGCCGCGGAGCCGTGTCGGCGCCTCTTTCCCACAGGCTCAAGGATCGCCACGCACTCCACGTGATGCGTCACCAGAAATCTGTCACAAGAGGTGGGAGCTGACGTAACCGCAGGACAGTATGGGTTTGTGGCTGCTCTGAACGCCCTTGCGGACGCCCAGAGCGTCAAACGAGCGCCACCCGCAAACCAGGAGGCACTCACAGATCGAGCTGTTCCTCCGTCACCGGGGCCGATGCCACAGGCACCGGACACAGACGTTGAACTGCCGACTTCAGCTCCTGATGGCACGGGAGCACGGTGATGCCCGGTACGTTTACCCGCTCCCTCATGCGCCTCGCCACCTCGGGACTCATGAGATGGTCGGCGATGGCAGGGATGCGCGCCGCTTCCCGGCACACAAGGGTCAGCAGTTCGTAGTCGGCCTCCGTCGCCATCATCCAGTCAATGGCCAGTGGTTCTCCGGACTGGATCACGCCCAACCGGGCCGAAGCAACAAGGGCCATGCCCGTCTCCTGGGGGTGCCAGTGGGCGACACCGATCCGGCCAAAGGTGTCCAGCGCCTCCTCGGCCGCCGCAGTGGACCAGTCGGTGCGCGGCAGCCACACCGCCGCCCAAGCCACCGCGGCCGGATACGCCACGAAGTTCGATTCCAAGACCGGTGCGCTGTGCGGCAACTGACGCTCCTGAGAGCATTCGGTCAGCGCCTGCGCCGCCCAGCCGATGGTCGTCCAGTGCTGCTCGATGTCCACCACCAGCGGCCGCTCGAGGGTCCTGTCAAGGAGCTGCCCCACGGCTGGGGCAAGGAAGTCCGCAGACCGCTTCGCATGGCGCAGCGACTTGAGCATACGCCCGGCCTGTTTGAGTCCCATGGCCTCGACCAGAATCGCGGGGTCGACCGAACCCAAATCATGGACGACGTCGTCGACGACGTCTTCACGCCCCGTCAACCACAGCACCGTCAGGAGATCGGGCAAATCGCGCAGGTCGTGACGCATGCGCAGGCTCAGTCTCCTGAGCAGCTTGTATGCGTTGACCTTCTCGCCCAACTGCTCGCCCCACTGGGGCTCCCAGATGTACGCGAGTGTCAACACCTCCGCGAGTGCCCGGGGACTCGCGATCAGATGCATGGTCGGTGACCAGACCCGGTTGACCAGCGTCCCCATCCAATTCTGCGACTCCTCGGCCGGCACCACACCGAGGCGCGCGAGCTGACGGCCGACCCTGCCCTGTGTGATCGGGTCCTGTTCGAACCTGAAGGTGTTGGTGAAGGTCCGCCAGCGGTCCTCCCTGTCGTCACGCAACGACTCGAGCTCCGCCCGACCCACGCCCGGCAGGCAGCGTTCGGCCGAGGCCAGCAGATCCGCCATCAGCGGCGGATGGACCACGCTGCGGGTCAGCGCGTTCCTGAGGTACGAGGCCTGGTCGCCCTCGGGGAGGCTGAGGGTGCGGACAGCCCCCGCGGCCTCGCCCGGGTCGAACTTGCGCATTTGGTTCACCGCGGTAGTGAACGCGCCGATCCTCGGCAAGGAGCGCAGGGCGCCCGCCCAATCCCACTGGGGATTTTCGGCCTTGAAGTGACGCAGCACCACGGCCGTCGCATCGGGATTTCCCGCGGAACGCAGCGTGCGCGCCATGATCTGGAGCTTCTGGGCCACCTCCCCAGCACGCCACTGCAGCGGGTTGCGCACGGCGTGGTCGAGGTTGAGGCCCTTGGCGAACTCCTCGCCGATTCGGGGGGCGATGGCGAGGCCCAACCGGTGTGTGTGCACCATGCTCTGTGGGTCGAGCGTCGGATTGCGCATGCGCTCGACCAGCATCCGCGTGTCGAGACGCTCCGCCAGCTGCAGCAGGAACTTCTGGCCGAAGTAGTCGTCGTCGATCAGCAGCATCGCAAGCTGCGGTCCCCACGGCCGGGCCGCACCCCGCTGGGCCTGGATGCTGGAGACCACCAACTGCAGTGCCTCCTCCTCCAAGTCGCCGCGGTAGTCGGCGCCCGCCTCCCACAACCCTCGCAGGAAGTGGTAGATGACCGCGGGGCGCCGTTCCTTCTTCATCAGCGACCGAGCGAACTCCGGCCCCAGTTCACAGGCCAGGCGGTAGCCGAAGCGGTCCTCCGTGTCGCAGTACAGGTCATCGGCACGGCTGACGCTGCTAAGCAGCATCCCGGCCCCGCGGCCGTCTTTGAGTTCGTCGATCGCCGCCGCCAGGTCCCGGGCTAACTGGACGTTGGCCTCCTGGCTGCCCTGGGCGGTCTCGTGATAGAGCAGCTTCTTGATCGTGCCACCGTGGACATTGCGCACCGTGGACAGGAGGATCGATGCCTCCGCCGGTGTCGACCTCTGGAGGATTGCCGCCAGGGCGGGACCTAGCCGCATACTGTTCAGCAGGTGGTTCAACAGCTTGTTGGTCCGTCCGCGGTCGTTGCGGGCCAGATCGTCGAGAGCACTGCTGATCTGGATCGCGTCCGCGCGTGCCAGCGCCGCCATGATCTGTTTCTCGTACTGCTTGATCAGATCGTCCCAGTCGGCGGAACCGTTGAAATGCAGGCGCAGGGACATCCAAGCCAGCACGGAGGCCAGGGGGGTGCGTGGGGTGGGGTACTGATCGAGGAGCACCTGTGCGGGCTTCTCCAGCGGACGCAGCCAGTCACGCCTGGTGTTCTCCGGGCTGTCCGGTCCGCGGGCCTCCTGGGACCAGCGGTGGATCAGGTCATCCAGCCGCCGGACGTTGATCAGGTCGCTGTGGCTTCGTACGTCGGCCCCTCGGATCAACGCGTCGGCACGTTCTTCCAGCCACTGGCAGACGGTCGTCAGAGGAGTCGTGGTCTCCGAAGCCAGTCGCAGAAGGGCTTGCGCGAGGTGGCGGCGGTCCGCGACCGTGGCTGGCCGAGCAAGCACGGCGTCCAGCCCCTCGTTCGGGGTACCCGCCCAGGTCAGCAGGTCGGCCACCTCGGTACCGGTCAGCTGTTCCTGGTGCTCCCAGACCATTTTGAGAGCGGTTGTCAGCTCGTACACCGCCAACTGAGGCAGGTGCGGAATCCGCGTGACAACGGCCGGCAGGGCAGCGGGGATCCACAGCGACGAGTCGCCGTGCCGCGCGCACAGACGCAGTACGCGCAAGGCCATCGGCGGGTGGACCTCGGACGACCAGGAGGCGAGGGCCTGCTGTACGGTCTCCCGCTCAAGCAGCGTAGTGAGGCGTTCGGGCTCATACGCGGCAAAGTTGGTGAGCAGGGCCCGCACCCTGTCGTGCTCTCTCCTCTCCAGCATGGCCAGCAGGTACTGCTCCAGCCAGGTGAGCAGGTCGTCCCGGCCTCTTGGGCTCGCGCAGTTCAGCACCGCTTCCGCGCGCACCGCACTGGGAATGCGGACCAGGCCTTTTCCCACCACGACGCCCAGTGCCGCGCAGGTCTCCTCCGTGAGCGGCTCCATCTGGGAAGCGGGCATGCTCTCGTCCAACATGGACACGGCAGCGAGCCGACACACGACTGCCCTTGCGGGCTCATCGAGGCAGGCGCAGGCGCGTTCGACCTGCTGACGCACCAGGCGATAAGCATCGCGTCGCCCGGATTCTCCGGCCGGGTCGGAGGTGACGCCCTCGCGCAGCAAGTCGACGAGGACGCCCAGGTCTCCCTGACAAGCCTCCACCGCCAGGGAGATGCTGGCTTCGCTATCGACGGACTTATACACCTCAGGATGACGTTCAATCAGGCGACGCGCCAGGTCGGGGATCTCGTCCGACGGTAGGGGCGCCATGTAAGCGGTCACCCCGTGGCTTTCCCAGTTGCTGGTGGCGCCGTCGACGTAACGGGTAAGTGCAACCACTCCGACGTTGAGGTCGCCCAGAGATTCGAGCGCCTCTCCGATATTGCCGTCGTTCAGGGCATGCAGATCCTCAAGGACGACCAGTGTGTGGCGTCCGCTCGTGGTCCGCGTGGCGATGAGCGCAGCTCGCACCACGGAAGGCAGGCTGTCGTCCGTGGGCAGGTGACGGTGCGCAGGCGACAGGACCAGGGTCTGCCACCCAGCGGCCTCCAGTTTGCAGACCAGTTGGCGAGCGCAGACCGTCTTACCGCTGTTACGCATGCCTGACTGGATGACACGCGAGGTCGGACACCGGAGAAAGCGGCGAGCGAGAAAGCCCGCCTGGCCCATCTCGACCAGGTGGGTGTCGCCATGGCCCAACCAGTCGTCGGCGCCCTCGCCCGGTTCGGCACCCGTGGTGGAGTGAAGGATGCTCCACTGGTGCGCGTCCAAGGTCTCCCCAGCCCACTTACGGCGGGTCTCCTCCCAGCGCTCACCCCACAGCAGACGGGCCGCGCCAGCCAGGGTGGGATCGGGATCCGACCGAGTCCCGGACCCGGTCCGCAGTCTCCAGCCTTCTTCGTCGCGCCACAGGCAGTCAAGACCGTCGTCGGCCGCGTCCGGCAGGACCCGGCCTCCGCTGGTGTATCGGCTCCATGAGCCGTCCTGCGCACATCCGGCGAGAGGCAGCACACCAAGTTGCCCAGGCGTGGGCAGCGCACCCTGGTGGGCCAGGTAGGTAAGGGCGATGGCGGCCGCGCACGTGTGTGCCGCGACCACCGACGGACTCAGCGCGCCCTGCACGTCGATGGACGCGCTGATCGCGGGCGGCTGAGGTCGGCCGATGTCGGCGGCGAGCCGGCACGCCGCATCGAGCGCGCGTTCTACCTCGCGAGCGGCAGCGGGGGGCAGCGCGGTCCAGGCCGCCTGTACCGTGCGGTCCGTTGCCTCGGGACGCGCTGCGCCACCCGCGTCGAAGCGGGCTGTCGCACGAGCGATCGCGAACCAGTCGTCGACGGGTTCCAGCATGAGGGGGACCTCGTTCGGGTCGGTCGCCTCGTGCTGTGCGCAGGTCGTCGCACCGGAGGGTTGCTCACCCCGGGTGACGAGTTCGTCGAGCTCGGCGAGCAGGTCGGCGTCCAATTCGGCCAGGAGCGGTGCAAGCGTGGTGGCTCCGGGGTCGGCGTACTCGGCGAGCAGCGCGCCGGCGCTGATGGGAGGCTGCCCGCCCAGGTAGTCGAAGGGCCGGACCGGCAATGGTCCCTTGCGCACGACCCGGTTTCCAAGATCGATCACGGTACGCAGCAGCCGCTCCACCCCGGCGGCGTCGATCGGTATCCCCCGCAGCACGCCGGCCAACGCGTGCATGGCCATACGGAGTTCGTACCCCAGCGAGTCGTCCTTGCGTCCGCAGTGTTTTGCGGGCTCCGCGATGCTCACGGTGTCCTCCTTGATCGGCGCGCCCCGGAGGGCTCGTCCTGGTCTTCAACGGGCGATACGAACCACGCCGACGCCGGTGCCGGCCACAAGATGACCGCGGGTGTCGACATCCACCGAGCAGACGTCAAGCCCGACTTCAAGGTGGAAGGGCGCATCAGAGCGGGAAGTGAGGGGGGTCAATTTGATGTCGCCCTGCTGTCCGGCGCTCACCAGCAACCGGCCGCGGGTGGTGGTGAGCACGCGCAGCTCGGCGACCTGGCTGGCGTGTGCGGTGATCTGTCGGCCGTTAGTGCCGTCCCAGGACGTCAGCCACACGGAGCCGTCGCCCGCCCCCGTGTAGATACCGTCGCCGTCGGCGGCAATGGCTGTGAGCGCCAGCCTCTGCGGGGGCTCGTAGACCCGCAGCAACTGTCCGTCGACGCGCCATACGCTGACGTCCTTGGCCGTGCGGGTCGCGACCATCGGTAGGCCCTCACTCAGGGCAGTCGCCGCGCCGCCGATCCGGAGCCGGCCCCTAGGCACCAGGGAACCTGTGACGCGGGCGGCCCGCCACTGCCATCCCTCGGTGCCCGCGATGAGCAGGCCGCCCGTCTCCGACTGGACGCAGGCGACCAGCCGACAGCCGAGCGTCAGGTCCGGGACGAGGAAGGGCTTTCCATTGGCGAGGTGCTGTACCCAGGCCCGGCCGTCGATCTGCCCGGCGAACAGGGCGGGGCCGGAGACATCGATGATGGAGGTGGCGGTCACGCTGGCCGTGCGCTTGCTCGGTGTGAGGGTCTGCCAGGAGGGATGGTCCACCGAGCCTGTCCAGCGGAGGATCGTCCCTTCTTCGTCGATGACGAGTTCGCCGCCGTCGGGCAGGCAGTGGACGGTCGTGGCCGGACGGCGGTACGTGAGGATGGGCTGCCATCCGACCGCGGACTCGCTGGCCCGCCGGGCGAGTTCGGGGAGTTCATGCACCTGGGCCAGCAGAGCCATGCGGGACAGGGTGTGTCCGTCCGCCCGGTCCGTCCTGGCCAGTTCACTGCACAGCGTCCGCACGCGCGCGATGTTGCTGAGCGGACTGTCGTGCAGCACGGTCAGGGCGCGGTGCAGCGCATCGGAGTCCGTCATCAGCAGGAACTCCGGGTCGTCGAGGTACTCGTTCAGCGCCCCGGCCAACTGCGCATGATGGGCGAAGTACTTGCGGGTGTAATGGTCGGCCGCCGCCCAGTCCCGCGCGCCCGACGGTCGCAAGGGCAGTCGGGCGATCATCGCCCGGACGAAGTAGGCATGAGCGGCGGCCTCGCCCGCAGCCTGGACCAGGGACTCCGCGTTGGGGAAGCGTTCGAGTCTCCAACCGTGTCCGTGCATGCCGCCCTCCGGAGCAGCGAGGAAATCGGTGGCCTTGTGCCGTACGTGTTCCAGGTCGGCCGTCGTGACGTTCCGCCCGCTGGCTTCCCGCACCACAGCCGCCCAGAGGAGTCCGTCAGCCGGCAGGCCCTCGCCTTGAGCGAGGGCCACCGGGAGGAGTAGATCCTGAGCCCATTGGGGATCATCCTCGTCCAGGGCCTGCAACCGGTCCAGGAACAGCTCCGCAGTGGTCCGTTCGGCCCGGACGCGTGCGGTGGCCGGGTCCTCATTGCTGAGTGACACGGCGAGGAGATACGCCCGGAGCCAGGAATAGCCCGCCGCCCCGGCCGTGGCGCGCGCGATGTCCGTCACCCACCGCGGATCCGCGTAGGCCCATGTGGTGCTCTTCCGATGCAGCAGCAAGTGCTCCACGAACGCAGCGATGTCCTCGACGTTGAAGAAGTCCGGACTGTCGAGATCGAGCTGGGGGCCGACGAAGCCCGGGGGCGCCTGGTTACCGACTAGGATGACTCGCGTGTGCTCGAGCGCGGCCAGCGGTGCCAGCAGGTTCGCGTAGAGGCTGTCGGGATCGGTGCAGGCGTCGATGGAGTCAAAGCACATACTCAGCGTTCCGCGCCGAGCCGCGAGCTTGTCGATGAGACCTTGCGTGTCGCCGAGTTCAGTTCCTGTCCCGTAATGGGATGCGAGTCGCTGGACGACGGCTGCCACAGGCATGCCACGGACGTCCAGGAGCAGGTCGAGACAGCCGGGTGGCACCAACTCAGGCGCTTGGGGGCCGGCTGGCAGAGGGGCGGCGTGTGCCCCTGTGTGGATCCAGTCGCACAGGACCGACTTGCCAGAACCAGCGCTTCCGGTTACCGCGAGAGCTCTGGCTGCGTCGGCGCCGTTCAGATAGGTGACAACCGCGTCGACCGCCTTCGCCCGGCCGCAGAACGCCCACCCGTTCGCGCCCTGAGCCTCCTGTGGTCTGCGGATTACCTGCGGAAGGTACCAGGGGTTGAAGAACGCCCGGCTCTGCGATCGGGGTGGGAGGTACTCCGGCTCCGGTGGCCTCCCTTCATCGCCCTGCAGGTGCTTCATCCGGCCGACGAGGGCGTTGAACAGCACGTCCATCGATAGGAATTCGTCCCTGTCGCTCCCCGGGGCCGTACGCACGGCAGCGGCGAAGGAATCGGCGAAGTGGAACTGGTGGGCCTTGCGAAGGCGGTCGATGGCGCCGAAGGCGGTGAACACGGGAAGCACGCTGCCCTTGACTCGCTCGATGGCCTGAGCCTGATCGAAACGCGCCACCGCCAGCCCTGAATGGCAGGTGTCCAGGAGGAGGACCACTTCGCGCGGGTGCAGTCGGTCATCCGCCGTGAGGATCGCGAACAGGTCGTCGACCCGTAGCTGGGTGTCGAGCCGACCCTTCTCGCTGTCGTGGGCAGCGAGGACGAGATCCCCGTCGCCGAGTTCGACCGCGTGCCCGGAGTAGTAGAAGATCAGCAGGTCCGGCGGCGTACCGTCGGCACCGCTGAGGGCACGCTCGAAGCTCTGCCGCAACTGGCCCACTTTGGGGTCCAGTTGGGAATCGGGATGGATCGTGCAACCAGCAGACTCCGCCAGCACGGCCTTCATCATCCGCAACTCGTCGGGCACCCGTAACAGCGGCGGAAAGCCTTCCCCAAAGGTGCTGGTGCCTGAGACGAGTGCGACTCTTGCGGCCTGGCCGATGGAGTCGCCGCCGGCGGCTGCCGCCGTCACCACTCCTCGAGCAGCAGAACGTCTCCTACGGCCTCAGCCAGCTCTCCCGTGGTGAGGTAGCGCATGACCGAGTGTCCGCCGAGCGTGTACCTCCCTGGGTGGTACCACGGCGTGTTGACGACGAGGCGGTCCTCGACGCGGCCGCCGAAGATCGGGTTGAGCTTCTTCACCAGGGCGATGGGGTCGTCGTCGGCCGCGATGTTGATCCAGCGCTTCACCCGGGGCCAGCGCCTGTTGCCGTCCGGCAGCGGCCCCGGCGTCAGCCGTTCCCTGATCAGTCCGAGGCCGAGCGGTGAGCCCAGTGTGACGAGAGTGTCGACGTTCCAGTCGGGGTGGTCGCCGCAGAGTGCCTCGTAGGCGACGACGGAGCCGAGCGAATGCGCGACGATCACCCTGGTTTCGGGCGTCACGACCCGTTCGAACCGTTGCTGGGCGCAGGCGCGGACGCTGTCGTCGGAGTCCAGGTAGCGGCGGACCTGTCGCACGAGCCAGATCACGGCGCGAGCAGGCGGGCGGCCGAGCCCCTCGGACTTCTCGAGTCTGCGCAGCGCGGCCTGTGTCATGCCCTTGCCGTCCGGTGTAGAAGCTTGGGTGCCCTCTGCAAACGCCTCGAGCAGGGCACTCTCCAGCGGGTCGCGCACATCCCCGATCCTCAGATGCGGGATGCCCGCGAACTCGTCCTCGCTCACGCTTCCCTTGGTGCTCAAGCTGCGGTAGCAGTTGCCATAGAACACCGCGGAGACGAGGTCGGGCGACGGGACCGGGAGGGCCGCGTCTGTCATGCTGGTGCGCAGCGCTTCATACCAGTCCGTGAGCGATGTCTCTCGATGCTTGTACTGGTACCCAATGCCGTGACACATCACGATGTGCGACATGCATCCCCCTATCGCCGGTTCCCGGATTATAGGGGAGTCGATCGGCCCTACTTGACAAGTTCGGCGCTTGTTCCGGCGGAAGGAGGGTCGGGGCCCGTCGCCACCAGCCCAGAGCGGCTGGCGGCCTTCGAGGCTGAAGACCGGTTCCTGGCTTGCCGGCATCACGGCCGGCAAGCCGATCGGTCGGTCAGGTCGTTCACTGTCAAGCTCCGTTCCGACAGATCTGACGCCCCGCCAGAATCAGCGTCGAACGAGCGTCAGGACGTTTCCCTGACCGCCCCCATCTCGTCGGAACAACGCGTCCCTCACCCATGCTCCGCTCTACGAAACCGCAGGTGAGACGCTTGACGCGAGCCTTCGAATGCTCCACGCGGCGGACTTGAGAGAAAGGGCCGAGCAGACCCGGCCGACCGTGAGGGATCAGAAAATCTGCAGGTCAGAGGCTCTTCGCAGCAGGCTCCAGGATCGCCACGCACTCCACGTGGTGCGTCACCGGGAACAGGTCGAACGCGCGCAGCCGCCGCGGCACATAGCCCGCCTCGCGGAAGTAGGCGAGGTCGCGGGCCAGGGCCGCCGGGTCGCAGGCCACGTAGGCGATGCGGCGCGGGCCGAGGGAGGCCAGGCGGGTGACGGTCTCCTTGCCCGCGCCGGCGCGGGGCGGGTCGAGGACGATCAGGTCGGCCTCGGTGATGCCGGTGCGGGGCAGGATCTGCTCGACCTTGCCGTGCTCGATCCGGACCCGGTCCAGGTCGGCGAGGTTGTGGCGGGCGTCCTCGGCCGCGCGCTTGCCGGACTCGATGCCCAGCACCGCGCCGCGTTCGCCGACCCGTTCGGCGAGGGCGCCCGCGAAGAGGCCGACGCCGCAGTACAGGTCGAGGGCCATCTCGCCCTTGCGGGGCATCAGGCCCTGCATGACGGTCTCGACGAGCAGATCCGCGGCCTTGGGGTGGACCTGCCAGAAGCCGCCCTCGCCGACCCGCCAGGTGCGGCCCGCGGCGCGCTCGCGGACGAACGGGCGGCCGTGTACACGGTGCACCGCGCGGGTGCCCTCGCGGGCCGCGCCACCTCCCTGGGGTTCGCCCAGCCGGAGCACGGAGACCGGCCGGTCCAGCTCCACCAGCGGGAGTCGGCCGCCGGGGCGCGGGGTGAGGACGACCTGGCGGTCGGAGGAGCCCGTGGCGGCGATCGCCTCCACGGTCGCGATCTGCGGCCATTCGCGCTTCTCGACGCCCAGCTCGGTGACGCCGGGGGCGGCGATCAGGCAGTGGTCGACGGGTTCGACCTCGTGCGAGCGGTGGCGGCGCAGGCCCGGCCGACCCTGCTCGTCCACCGCGTACTGCACGCGGGTGCGCCAGGCCGGGACCTCGCCGCGGGCGACCTTGTCGCCGGGGGCGGGCTCGACAGTGCCGTCCCAGCGGGCCTCCTCGGGGGTCAGCCCGGCGAGCCGGCTCAGCTGCTCGGTGATGACCTCCGCCTTCAGCCGGCGCTGGGCGCCCGGGGCCGCGTGCTGCCAGTCGCAGCCGCCGCACCGGCCGGGGCCGGAGAACGGGCAGGGGGCCTCGACCCGGTCCTTGGACGCCTCCAGCACCCGTACGGCGTCGGCGCGCAGGAAGCGCGAGTCCGTCTCGCCCTCGGTCACCCGGGCCACCACGCGCTCGCCGGGCAGCGCGTGCCGGACGAACAGCACCCGGCCCTCGGCGGTGCGGGCGACGCAGTGGCCGCCGTGTGCGACCGGCCCGACCTCGACCTCGTACTCCTCGCCGACCAGCGACGCCTTGGGTTCACGGTGCATGGCGGCTCGGCTCCAGAGGGTGCGGGTGGGGGTGGTGGGCTGCGCTGGACAGCAGTCCACCGCAGCCCACCAGTCTAGGCCCTCGGCTGTCCGCCGCCGACCGGCCGCTCCTCCGCCGCCGCCGGCCGGCTCTGCGTGCTGCCGGCCTTCGCCGTGTCGGCCTTCGCCTTGTCGCCCTTGGGCGGCCCCACCGGGCCTCGCCGCACCGCGCCCGGCGCATGCCACTCGGCCCGCTTGCGGGCGCGTTTGCGGGCCAGCTCCGAGGAGTCCAGCTGCCAGGGCACCGAGGTCACCATGACGCCCGGGGTGAACAGCAGCCGGCCCTTGAGCCGCAGCGCGCTCTGGTTGTGCAGCAGATGCTCGTACCAGCGGCCGACGACGTACTCGGGGATATAGATGGAGATCACGTCGCGCGGGCTCTCCCGGCGCAGGCTCTTGACGTATTCGATGGCCGGCCGGGTGATCTCGCGGTAGGGCGAGTCGAGGATCTTGAGGGGGACGTCTATGCCGCGCTCGGTCCACTCCTCCTGCAGCGCCTTGGTCTCGGCCGGGTCCACGCTGATGCTCAGCGCCTCCAGCTTGTGGGAGCGCATCAGCTTGGCGTAGGCCAGGGCGCGCAGCGTCGGCTTGTGGATCTTGGAGACGAGGACGATGGAGTGCACCCGGGAGGGGCGCACGGTCTCGGACTCGTCGTCCTCGTAGGCCGACAGCTCGCCGGAGACGCTGTCGTAGTGGCGGCGGATCGCGGTCATCAGGACGTAGAAGAAGACCATGCCGAGCAGCGCGACCCAGGCGCCGTGGGTGAACTTGGTCAGCAGCACCACGGCCAGCACCAGGCCGGTGAAGAAGGCGCCGAAGGTGTTGATCGCGCGCGAGCGGAGCATCCGGCGGCGCACCGCCGGGTCCCGCTCGGTGCGCAGAAGGCGGTTCCAGTGCCGCACCATGCCGGTCTGGCTGAGCGTGAAGGAGACGAAGACGCCGACGATGTAGAGCTGGATCAGCCGGGTCGAGTCCGCGCCGTAGATGTAGACCAGGATGGCGGCGGCGCCGGCGAGCAGCACGATGCCGTTGGAGAAGGCGAGCCGGTCGCCGCGGGTGTGCAGCTGGCGCGGGAGGTAGCGGTCCTGGGCGAGGATCGAGCCGAGCAGCGGGAAGCCGTTGTACGCGGTGTTGGCGGCCAGGAACAGGACCAGCGCGGTGGCCGTGGCCAGCACCACGAACAGCAGCGAGCCGTCGCCGAAGACGGCCGCCGCGACCTGGGTGATCACCGGGTCCTGGGTGTAGTGCTCGCCGAGCGCCACGCCCTTGTCCAGCAGGTCCTTGGCCGGGTCCTCGGCCATCTTCACATCGGTGGCCATCGCGAGGGCGATGATCCCGCAGAACATGGTGACGGCGAGGCCGCCCATCAGCGCCAGCGTGGTGGCGGCGTTCCGGCTCTTGGGCTTGCGGAAGGCGGGCACGCCGTTGCTGATCGCCTCGACGCCGGTGAGCGCGGCACAGCCGTCGGAGAAGGCCCGCAGCAGCAGGAAGACCAGCGCGAACCCGGCGAGCCCGGTGTGCTCGGCCTTGATCTCAAAGCCGGCGGTGGGCGCCTTCATGGAGTCGCCGAGGACCAGCCCGCGGTAGGCGCCCCAGGCGATCATGATGAAGACGCCGGCGACGAACACATAGGTGGGGATCGCGAACAGCTTGCCGGACTCGCGCACGCCCCGCAGGTTCATCAGGGTCAGCAGCAGGATGATGCCGATCGCGCACAGCGTCTTGTGCTCGACGACGAAGGGGACCGCGGATCCCAGGTTCTCCACGCCCGAGGAGATCGACACCGCCACGGTCAGGATGTAGTCCACGAGCAGCGCGCTCGCGACGGTCAGCCCCGCCCGGGGGCCGAGGTTGGTGTTGGCGACCTCGTAGTCGCCGCCGCCGCTGGGATAGGCGTGCACGTTCTGGCGGTACGAGGCGACCACCGTGAACATCAGCACGATGATCGCGGCCGTGATCCAGGGGCTGTAGTGATAGCCCGACGCACCCGCCACCGACAGAACGATCATCACCTGCCCTGGCGCATACGCGACGGAGGACAGCGGGTCGGAGGCGAAGACGGGGAGCGCGATGCGCTTGGGGAGGAGCGTTTCTCCCAGCTTGTCGCTGCGCAGCGCCCGCCCGATGAGGATCCGTTTAGGAACGTCGGTCAGTTTGGACACGGAGAGGATCGTAAGCGGTAGCCCGGGCCGCCGCCCACCCCGCCCGGGGCACGGCGGCGGGACCCGGTGAACCCGTTTACTGCCCGCGCCACCACGCCGCGAGCGAACCCCACCGGCGCCGCTGGGCCGCCCGCGCGGACTGGCCGGGCGGGTCGGACTCGGCCGGTGCGGTCTGCGGGGACCCGTGGGGCTCCGCCGGGGCGGGCGCTGAGACCGCCGTGGGGACGGCTGCGGCCGTGGGCCGGGCCGTGACGGGGAAGCGGACGGGCAGCGCCGCGAGCGCGCGGTGGAAGGGTCCGGTGCGCCAGGCCAGCTGGTCGGCCGGAACCGCCAGTTCCATGTCCGGGAGCCGGTCGAGAAGCTTCTCGATGGCCACCGAGGCGATCACCCGCGCCGGGCTCTCGGCCGGGCAGCGGTGGGCGCCGATGCTCCAGGCGAGGTGGGCGCGGTTGCCCAACCGGCCGTCGGAGGTCAGCTCGGGGTCGGTGTTGGCGGCGGCGTAGCTGGTGAGGATCGGCTCGCCCTTGCGGATCCGCACACCCGCGAGGTCCAGGTCCTGGCGGGCGAACCGGGTCCCGAAGTTGGCCAGCGGCGGGTCGGTCCACAGGACCTCGTCGATGGCGTCCTGGACGGGCAGGCTGCCCCCGGAGAGCTCACCGGCGAACCGGTCGTCGGAGAGCAGCAGCCGCAGCGCGTTGGCGATCAGGTTCAGCTGGGGCTCGGTTCCGGCCGCCAGGATCAGCATGAGCTGCTGCAGCAGTTCGTCGTCCGCCAGCCGGGAGGGGTGGACGAGCATCCAGGAGGTGATGTCGGCCGCGGGCCGCCGGCGCTTGGCGGCGATCAGGCCCGCCATGTAGTCCAGCAGCTCCTGGTTGGCCTCGGCCGCGTCCTCGCCGCTGTCGAAGAGCCTCGCCATGGTGCCGACGAGGCGCAGCCCGTGTTCGGCGGGGTAGCCGAAGAGCTCGTTGAAGACGAGCAGCGGGATGGCCGCCGCGTAGTCGGCGAGCAGGTCCGCCTCGCCCCGGTCGGCGAACGCGTTGATCAGCGTGTCGGCGCTGCGCTCGACGTATTCGCTCAGCGCGTACGGGTCCAGCCGGGTGAGGCTGTCCGTGATGGCCCCGCGCAGCCGGGCATGCGCCTCCCCGTCGTTGAACAGGGCGTTGGGCCGGTACATCATCATCGGGCCCACCGGGCTGTCCGGCGGGATGCGTCCCTCGTTCAGCGCGCGCCAGCCGCGGGGGTCCTTGGCGAACCGCTCGGTGTCGCGCAGCACCTCGAGCGCGAGGGAGTAGCTGGTGATCAGATACGCCTCGACGCCGGGGGACAGCTCGACCGGGGCGATGGGCCCGTACTGCCGCAGCCGCTCGTAGAAGAGGTGCGGATCGGCGGCGAACTCGGGTCCGTACAGGGGCAGGCCCTGGGCGGCGGGGCGGGCGGCTCCCCCGAGGCGGGCTTGGCCCGCATGCGCGGGGCAGCCCGGCGGCGGTACGACTCCGACTCCGGCCTCGGTGTCGGGGCGGTACCCGACTGCGGCCGTGGTGTCGGGGCGGTAGGTCACGCATGCTCCTGGGAGGGTTTGGACTGGCGGTTCTGCAGATACTGCACGAGGGCGATCAGGGCGTGGGTCGAGGAGATCCGGTCCCGGGCGTCGCAGGTGACCAGCGGGGTCTCCGGCAGCAGGTCGAGCGCTTCCCTGACCTCCGCCTCGGCGAACCGCGGCGCTCCCTCGAAGTGGTTGACGGCGACCGCGTACGGCAGGCCGTGCTCCTCCAGGATGGCCATCACCGGGAAGGACTGGTCGAGCCGCCGGGTGTCGGCGAGGACCAGGGCGCCCAGGGCGCCCCGCGTCATGTCCTGCCACAGCCGGGTGAAGCGCTGCTGTCCGGGGGCGCCGAACAGATACAGGACCAGCGTGTCGCTCAGGGTGAGGCGGCCGAAGTCCATGGCCACGGTGGTGGTCGTCTTGTCCTCGATCCCCTCGAGGTCGTCGACGAGCGCACCGGCCTGGGTCATCGTCTCCTCGGTGCGCAGCGGCTTGATCTCCGACAGCGAGCCGACGCAGGTGGTCTTGCCGACCGCGAAGTGCCCGACGACCAGCAGTTTCACCGCCGTTCTGACGGTCTGCGGCAGATAGACCGCCCCTTCAGAGGCGAGCGCGGAGTCCATCGAGCACCTCCTGCAGAAGCTGGATGTCGGGCAGCTCGGCCGTGGGGATGGGCGACCGCGTGGTGATGTGGCCGCTGTCCACGAGGTCGCCGAGCAGAACCTTGGTGACGCTGACCGGCAGCTGGAGATACCCGGAGACCTCGGCGACCGAGAGGGCGCCGCCGAGGCACAGTTCCATCAGCCGGCGCTTCTCAGGGCTGAGGCCGGCGAGCGGCCGGTCCGGATGCGCCATGACCAGCGTCACCAGGTCGAAGGTGTTGCGGGTCGGATAGGCACGGCCGTCGGTCACGACATACGGCCGTACCAGTCCTCGTTCGCGCCTGGCCGGGGTCATGCCGGGCTGCCGATGCCCTGTCGGGTGGTGCCCTGACGGGGCGGGCTGGTCAGCTCCTTGCCGAGCCGGTCGACCAGCTTCTGCATCCGGTAGCTGACCGCCTCCATGTCCACGTTCTCGGTGGCGGAGACCGCGAGATAGGCGCCGGGGCCGGCGGCGATCAGGAAGACATAGCCGCCGACGAACTCGATGAGCGTCTGCTGCCACGGGGTCTCGTCGTCCGGGTCGCAGAACTCGGCGGTGGAGCGGCTGATCGACTGAAGACCGGAGAGCGCCGCGGCCTGGCGCTCCGCCTCGTCCCGCGCGATGCCCTCGGAGTGCGCCCGCAGCATCCCGTCCGCCGAGAGCAGGATCGCGTGGCGCGCCTCCGGCATCTTCACGACCTCGTCGAGCATCCAGCCCAGCTCGTTGTTTATGTGGTCGTTCATGCCTGGCGATTCCCTTCTTCGGTTTGGGGGGCGGCGTCCTGGTCACCGGCACGGCCCGAACGGGTGCCGCGTGCGAAGGCACCCATGCGGTTGGCCGTCTCCTCGGCCGAACGGACGCGGTGCGAGCCGGTTTCGGGCTCCGGGACGGCCGTGGGCCAGTCGTCCGCCGGCCGCGATACGGAGGCTTCCCGGCGGCGGCGCTTGGGCAGTCCGCCGGCCGTCGAGCCGTACGTACGTGACGCTTCATCGATCGCCGACGGGTGGGTCGGCGCGGAGGGCGCCTGGTCCGCCGGGGCGGGCGCGGCCTGCTGGGGAGCGGGCTGCTGGGGCACGCCCTGCTGGGGCGCGGCCTGCTGGGGCGCGGCCTGCTGGGGCGCGGCCTGCTGGGGCGCGGCCTGCTGATGGGGGATCTGCCCCACGGCGGGCTCGGTCCGGCGGGCGGAGCGGGTCTTGCGGGTCGGGAGGGAGGGGATGGTGTGCAGACCCGACTCCAGACCCGAATCCAGGCCCGACTGCTGGGGCGCCTGCGGTACGGCCTGCCGGCTGCCCGGCTCCTCGGCGTCGACGTGAGTGAGCAGCGAGGTGGGCAGGAAGAGCACGGCGCGCACACCGCCGTACGGGGACCTGGTGTCCACGGAGACGCTGAAGCCGTACCGGGCGGCGAGCAGGCCGATGACGGCGAAGCCGAACTGCGGCGGGTCGCCGAGCCGGGCGACGTCCACGGCGCGCTCTCCGGACAGCAGCGTGGCGGCGCGCTGCACCTCCAGGCCGTCCATGCCGACGCCGGCGTCGTCGATCACGATGACCGCGCCGTTGTGCACCGGCTGCAGGCTGACCTCGACGTTGGTGTTGGGCTGCGAGTGGCGCGCGGCGTTGTCCAGCAGCTCCGCGATGGCGAGCACGACCGGCTCCACCGCGCGGCTCATCACGGCGACGTCGACCAGGGCGTGCACCTGGACCCGGCGGTAGTCACGGATCCGGGACTTGGCGCCCCGTACCACGTCGGTCAGCGGGGAGGAGACCCGCTGGCGGCCGGGCCAGGAGCCGCAGAGCACGGCGATGGCCTGGGCGCGGCGGCCGAACTGGGAGTTGGCGTGGTCGATCTCCAAGAGGTCCCGGAGCACATCGGGGTTGTCGTGCCGGTCCTGCATCTGGGAGATCGACAACTGCTGCTCGTTGGCCAGACCCTGGATGGCGCGCATCGACGCCTTGAGCGCCGCCTTCGCCGAGGCGTCGGCCCTCGCCTGCGCCTTGTCCACCGCGCGGGTGAACAGTTCCACGATTCCGTGAAGACTCTGCGCGAAGGTGGTGCCGGCCAGCCTTTCGTCCCTCAGCCCGGGCAGCTGCGAGGGCTGGTTGAGGGCGTCCGCGATGACCGGAAGGCGCATCTCGACGAGGTGTTGGAGCTCTTCGTCGCGCGACTTCAGGCTTTCCTCAAGCGTGGCGTTACGCCTGCGCACGCCGGCGGCGATCGTTCGCTGGCGCATCAGCAGGACGAAGACGATGAGCAGGGCAACACCCAGGCACCAGCTCACCGCCTCCCATATGTGATCTGTCATCAGAAACCTCGTGCCAGGAGAACGCGGGCGCGGACGATTCAGTGCCCTGATGTCCCGTCCGGAAACGGAATACGGCGATCATCTTAGTCACGCCGGTGTCTTGGCGTCCGATGCCCGTAACAACATTCGAACTGTCAGGGCACTATTGCCAATTCCGGTGAAGATCCCATGAAGATCGGGAAGGCCGCGGGGAGATGGCGCCCCCTCAGCCCGGGACAAAAACGACCACGCCGCCATCTTGCCGCGATGCGGCCCCGCCGCGCGCTCCGGCGACCGGCGACACGCCGACGGAAAGAGCCGCCGAAGCGCGCCGGAACCGCTTCCGCGCCACCGGAACGTTCGCAAGCGGCGTTCGCCGTTCCGGGGCACCGTCGCCCCGCTGTACACCGTACGACGCCGGCTCTCCACCCGGACCTGAGCAGGGGACTCGGGCCCGTCACACAAGTGCGGATACGGTGGTGACAGACGCCGTGGCGGACAGCCTTCCGCTGCCCCGCGGCCTCGACAACGGGGTCCCTACCCCGCTGTCGCCCCGTAGGCCTGGAAGGAAGATGTGAGCAGGGTGTTTGTGCGGTTCAGCACGGTAATGAGGAGTGCGGGGTAGTCGCATGCATATCGTGATCATGGGCTGCGGCCGGGTGGGTGCGGCACTCGCCCAGACCCTGGAGCGACAGGGACATACCGTCGCCGTCGTCGACCAGGACCCGACCGCCTTCCGCCGCCTCGGCGCCGGCTTCGGCGGACGCCGGGTGACCGGTGTCGGCTTCGACCAGGACACCCTGCGCGAGGCGGGCATCGAGGAGGCCGGCGCCTTCGCCGCGGTCAGCAGTGGCGACAACTCCAACATCATCGCGGCCCGGGTGGCGCGCGAGATGTTCGGCATCGAGAACGTCGCGGCCCGTATCTACGACCCCCGCCGCGCCGAGGTCTACCAGCGGCTCGGCATCCCCACCGTGGCCACCGTGCGCTGGACCGCGGACCAGATGCTGCGGCGGCTGCTGCCGTCCGGCGCGGAGCCGCTGTGGCGCGACCCCAGCGGCGGGGTGCAGCTCGCCGAGGTGCACACCTCCCCCGCCTGGGTGGGCCACAAGGTCAGCAAGCTGCAGGAGGAGACCGGCGTGCGCGTCGCGTTCCTCACCCGGCTCGGCGAGGCGATGCTGCCGACCTCGGAGACGGTGTTGCAGGAGGGCGACCTGGTGCACGTGATGATGCGCACCGACGAGGTGGAGAAGGTCGAGGCGGCGTTTGACGAGGGACCCGAGGAGGCCGGCCGATGAGGGTTGCCATCGCTGGAGCGGGCGCCGTGGG
Organism: Streptomyces sp. NPDC000941; assembly: GCF_053599555.1. NCBI lineage: Bacteria > Bacillati > Actinomycetota > Actinomycetes > Kitasatosporales > Streptomycetaceae > Streptomyces > Streptomyces sp. NPDC000941. The sequence continues at coordinate 5,394 of NZ_JBSFMM010000132.1, read as the reverse complement.
GCGTTCCATCGCGAGCGAGCTGCTGGAGAACGGGCACGAGGTGCTGCTCATCGACAAGGCGCCGACGGCGATCTCGGTGGAGCGGGTGCCGCAGGCCGAGTGGCTGCTCGCCGACGCCTGCGAGATCACCTCGCTGGACGAGGCCGCGCTGCAGCGCTGCAACGTGGCGATCGCGGCGACCGGTGACGACAAGGTCAACCTGGTTGTCTCGCTGCTCGCGAAAACCGAGTACGGGGTGCCGAGGGTGGTCGCCCGGGTCAACAACCCCAAGAACGAATGGCTGTTCAACGAGGCGTGGGGCGTCGATGTCGCGGTCTCCACGCCACGGCTGATGTCGGCGCTGGTCGAGGAGGCGGTGAGCGTCGGCGACCTGGTGCGGCTGCTGCGCTTCAGCCACGGCGACGCCAACCTGGTGGAGCTGACGCTGCCGCCGGAGGCGGCGCTGGCCGGCACCCGGGTCGGGGACGTGGAGTGGCCGGAGGACACCTCGCTGGTCACCATCATCCGCGGCACCCGCGTCCTGACGCCGAGCAAGGACGACGTCCTGGAGGCGGGCGACGAGCTGCTGTTCGTCGCGGCCCAGGCCCGCGAGGAGCAGCTGGAGGAACTGCTGTCCGTCCAGCGCGCGGACGCCTCCTAGCGCCCGTACGCGACACAAAGCGCCGGGCGGGCCACATCGGCCCGCCCGGCGCTTTGCCGCTCTCTCAGACGTCTCTCAGGAGTCTCTCAGGGTCTCCCTCGCCCGTTCCCGCTCGCGCTCCGCCTGCTCCTCCGCCTCCATCTCCGCGATGACGTCGATCGGCGGCGGGGCCTTGGCCAGGAATATCCACGTCAGATAGACGGCCAGCAGGAACGGCGGGATGCCGAGCGCGACCTTGACCCAGCCGAGCTGGGTGGCGTCGCCCCACCAGTACAGCGGGAAGAGGATCGCCGACTTGGCGAGCAGGATCAGCCCCCAGGCCCAGGTGGACTTGGTGTACGCACGGAACCGGCCGGGGTTGCGGGTGCGCCAGGAGAGGTTCTCCTTGAGCATCGGCCCGAGCAGCACACCGATCAGCGGATAGCGGAAGATCGCCGAGAGCACGTAGGCGACGGCCAGGCCCAGGGTGTAGAGCATGCCCGGCAGATAGAAGTTCTTCGCGTCGCCGGACATCATCGCGAAGATCGCGCCGAAGGCGACCCCGAAGACCCCGCTGAAGGCGTGCTTCAGGGTCTCCTTGCGGATCAGCCGCGCCAGCGCGAGGAGCACCGTGAGCCCCAGCGATGCCAGGGCCGCGAGGTGGATATCGCGCTTGATCGTGTAGAGCAGGACGAAGACCAGTCCGGGGACGGTGGTGTCCACCATGCCCCGTACCCCGCCGAACGCCTCCAGGAGCGCGGTGTCCGCCGCCGCTCTGCTCCGCGCGGCGGCCGCGGAATCCTCTTCGGTCGCCGTCGGCTCGTCGTCTCTCGTCACCGGCTATTCCTGTCCGAGCGGTCGGAGTTCGTACTTGGGGTTGAACAGCACCCGGCGTCCGTGGCTCATCGAGATCCGGCCGGTGGCGATCAGCTTGCGGCCCGGCTCGATCCCGAGGATGGAGCGCCGGCCCAGCCACACCACGTCCAAGGCGGCGGTGCCGTCGAAGAGCTCCGCTTCCAGGGCCGGAACCCCGGCCCGGGGCCGCAGCGTGACGGTGCGCAGTGTACCGGTCACCTTGACTATCTGCCGGTCGCCGCAATCGCCGATCTTGGTGCAGCCGGCGGCCTCGGCGTCCTGCTGCAGCTCCGCGGAGTGAAGCTCCTCCTGGGAACTCGACAGCCGGTCCAGCATCCTCCGGAATCGGCCGGCCGGCTTATCGGATTTGCCAGGGGGCTCGTCTACGGCACTCATACGGCCAGCGTACCGGGGAGCCCTCACGGGGTTGCCGCCCGAACCGGCGCTCAGCGCTCGAAGCGGTAGCCCATGCCCGGCTCGGTGACGAAGTGGCGCGGATGCGAGGGATCGGCCTCCAGCTTGCGGCGCAGCTGGGCCATATAGACCCGCAGATAGTTGGTCTCGGTGCCGTACGAGGGCCCCCAGACCTCCTGCAGCAGCTGCTTCTGGCTGACCAGCCGGCCCGTGTTGCGGACCAGGACCTCCAGCAGATGCCATTCGGTCGGCGTCAACCGGACGTCCACGCCGCCGCGGTTGACCTTCTTGGCGGCCAGGTCGACCGTAAACCCCTCGGTCTCCACGACCGCGCCGCCGTCGGCCGACCCGACGGGCTCGGCGCGGCGGACGGCGGCGCGCAGCCGGGCCAGCAGCTCGTCCATGCCGAAGGGCTTGGTGACGTAGTCGTCGGCCCCGGCGTCCAGGGCCTCGACCTTCTCGTCCGAGGTCTGGCGGGCCGAGAGGACGAGGATCGGGACCCGGGTCCAGCCTCGCAGCCCCTTGATCACCTCGACGCCGTCCATATCGGGCAGGCCCAGGTCGAGTACGACCACATCGGGGTGGCGGGTGGCGGCGAGCCGCAGGGCGGTGGCGCCGTCGGAAGCGGCGTCGACCTCGTATTTGCGCGCCTTCAGGTTGATCACGAGCGCGCGCACGATCTGCGGCTCGTCGTCCACCACGAGCACCCGGTTCATCTGACGGCCTGCCTTTCCGCTTGTGTCTGGTCCATGGTCGCTGATCACGAGGTGACCTGGGCGGGCAGCGGGGAGCTGACCGGCTCGCGGCCGGTGGCGGCCCGCAGGGTGAGCACCATGGTCATCCCACCGCCCGGGGTGTCCTCGGCGGCCAGCCGGCCGCCCATCGCCTCCACGAAGCCGCGGGCGACCGCGAGCCCGAGGCCGACCCCCGCGCCGCGCGGCGCGTCTCCGTACCGCTGGAACGGCTCGAAGATGCGGTCCTTGGCGCTGTCGGGGACGCCGGGGCCGCGGTCGGCGACCCGCAGCTCGACGCGGTCGCCCAGGGCGCTGGCGGACACCAGGACGGGCAGGCCGTCCGGGCTGTACTTCACGGCGTTCTCCACGATGTTGGCGACGCTGCGCTCCAGCAGGCCGGGGTCGACCGCGACCATCGGCAGCTCCTCGGGGATCTCGAGGCTGACGCAGGCCTCCGGGACGCCGACCAGGGCCATCGGGACCACCTCGTCGAGGTCGATCTCGCGGATCAGCGGCGTGACGGTGCCGGTCTGCAGCCGGGACATGTCGAGGAGGTTGCCGACCAGGTGGTCGAGGCGGTCGGCGCCCGTCTCGATGCCCTCCAGGAGCTCGGCCTCGTCCTCGGGCGACCAGGCGACGTCGTCGGAGCGCAGCGAGGACACGGCCGCCTTGATGGCCGCGAGGGGGGTGCGCAGATCGTGGCTGACGGCGGCCAGCAGCGCGGTGCGGATGCGGTTGCCCTCGTCCAGGTCCCGGGCCCGCTCGGCCTCCAGGGCCAGCCGCTGCCGGTCCAGGACCACGGCGGCCTGGGCGGCGAAGGCGGCGAGCACCCGGCGGTCCTCGGCGGGCAGCACCCGGCCGGAGAGCGCGAGCGCCATATGGTCGCCGACCGGCATGTCGACGTCCGCGTCCTCGGGCCGCTCGGGCAGCGGCGCTCCCCCGTTGCCGCCGACGCTGCCCGCGCAGGTCCAGGGGGCGACATCGCCCTCCCGCTCCAGCAGCGCCACCGAGTCCATGCCGAAGGTCTCGCGGACCCGCTCCAAAAGCGCCTCCAGGCTGGTCTCGCCGCGCAGCACGCTGCCGGCGAGGAAGGACAGCACCTCGGATTCGGCGCGCAGCCGGGCGGCCTGGTGGGTGCGGCGCGCGGCGAGGTCCACGACGGAGGCCACACAGACGGCCACGGCCACGAAGACCGCGATGGCGACGATGTTCTGGGGGTCGGCGATGGTGAGGGTGTGGGTGGGCGGGGTGAAGTAGTAGTTCAGCAGCAGCGAGCCGACGGCGGCCGAGGCGAGGGCCGGCAGCAGCCCGCCGAGCAGCGCCGCGACCACGGTGAGGAACAGGAACAGCAGCACCTCGTTGGCGAAGCCCGGTCCGCCGTCGGTGGCCAGCGCGCCGCCCGAGTGGGTCAGCAGCAGGGTGAGCAGCACCGGTCCGGCGACCCCGGTCAGCCAGCCCGCGATCAGCCGGGTGCGGCCGAGCCTGGCGCCGCGCGCGACCGGCAGACCGCGGCCCTTGGCGACCTCGTCGTGGGTGACGATGTGGACGTCGAGGTCGGGCCCGGAGTCACGGGCGACCGTGGCGCCCACACCGGGCCCGAAGATGTACTGCCAGGTCTTGCGGCGGCTGGAGCCGAGCACGATCTGGGTGGCGTTGACCCCACGCGCGAAATCCAGCAGCGCGCGGGGGATGTCCTCCCCGATGACGTGGTGGAAGGTGCCGCCCAGGTCCTCGACGAGGGTGCGCTGGAGAGCGAGCTCCTTGGGCGAAGCCGAGGTCAGGCCGTCGCTGCGGGCGACATAGACGGCCAGGACCTCGCTGCCCGAGCCCTTGGCCGCCATCCGGGCGGCGCGGCGGATCAGGGTGCGCCCCTCGGGGCCGCCGGTGATGCCCACGACGATGCGCTCGCGGGCCTGCCAAGTGGAGCGGATGCTGTGCTCGGAGCGGTACTGCTGGAGGTATTCGTCGACCCGGTCCGCCGTCCAGAGCAGGGCCAGCTCGCGCAGCGCGGTGAGGTTGCCGGGCCGGAAGTACTTGGACAGCGCGGCGTCGACCTTGTCCGGTTTGTAGATGTTGCCGTGCGCCATCCGGCGGCGCAGCGCCTGGGGCGACATGTCGACCAGCTCGATCTGGTCGGCGCGGCGGACGACCTCGTCGGGCACGGTCTCCCGCTGCCGTACCCCGGTGATCGACTCCACCACGTCGCCCAGCGACTCCAGGTGCTGGATGTTGAGGTTGGAAACAACATCGATACCCGCCCGCAGCAGCTCCTCGACGTCCTGCCAGCGCTTGGCGTTCCGGCAGCCGGGGACGTTGGTGTGGGCGAGCTCGTCGACGAGGACGACAGCGGGGCGGCGGGCCAGGACCGCGTCCACGTCCATCTCGGTGAACTGGGCCCCGCGGTACTCCATCTCCCGGCGGGGCACCTCCTCGAGGCCGCGCAGCATCACCTGGGTGCGCGGCCTGCCGTGGTGCTCGACGAAGCCGACGACGAGGTCGGTGCCCCGCTCGACCCGCCGGTGGCCCTCGGACAGCATGGCGTACGTCTTGCCGACGCCCGGCGCCGCGCCGAGGTAGATACGAAGCTTCCCGCGTCCCATGGTCTCATTTTCCCCGTTGGGCGTTTTCTTGAGGAAACCTGCCGTCCGGCCGCTTTCGATCGCCGTTGACGGCTCTCTGACGGCTGTGACCACGCTCTTGACGCTTCTTTTACGCCCCCTGGCCTGCGGAGCAAAAAGCCGGTGAGCCGCACTCCTTCCCTCGGAGTGCGGC
>NZ_JBSFMM010000131.1:0-32305 GCF_053599555.1 Streptomyces sp. NPDC000941 | reverse complement strand
CGGTGCGCCTGAGCACCGGCGCCGCGAAGGGTGCTCGGCACCTACGCCGCGCCCGCGCCCGCCCTGCCGTACGCCCTGCCGTACGCGCTGTGGCGGCGGTGATGCTCGGCGGGGGTGTGCTGCCCGCGCCGGCGAGGGGCGGCACGCTGCGGCGCCCTCGCCGGGTGAACCAAGCACGCCGGGGGCGGAGTCATCGGCGACCGACGCCGTGAGGGCCGACGTCGGCAGAGGAGCACCCCTGACCGCCCCTGCCCACCGCCGACCACCGCCGAAGTCGACCACGGAGCCGCGCCACGGCGGGCCGCGGCCTCGCCGCGCGGCGGCACACCGGCCACCGTCGGCCGACGACACCCCAGCCGAAGGCAGCGGGCACCCCGCCCGGCGGTGGCCGGGCGTGCCCCGACGCCGCGGGCCCAAGTGGCGTCCGGAGAGACCGGCCCCGTACGGCCGACCGGCCGGCCCCACCCGGCAACCTTTCCGTCCCGCGCGGCAACCGCAGGGCATCAGCATGTTCGGCACGTCTCCACGGGATGGAGTCACCCCCCATGTCCCCAACGGACCGGCGCCCCCGGCGGCGCCTCACTGGACCGCTCGTCAGCGCCCCACTCGCCCTGGCCACAGGTGCCATGCTGGTCGCCGCGGGCGCACCGGCGGCGCAGGCCAAGGCCGCGGCGACGATCGTCGTCGCGAAGGACGGAAGCGGCAACTACACCACCGTGCAGGCCGCGGTCAACGCGGTGCCGGCGAACAACACCTCCGCCGTCACCATCTCCGTCAAGCCCGGCACGTACCGCGAGACCGTGAAGATCCCCAGCAACAAGCCGCATATCCGACTGGTGGGCACCACCAGCAGCAAGAACGACGTGACCATCGTCTACAACAACGCCTCGGGCACCCCCAAGCCCGGCGGCGGGACCTACGGCACCAGCGGCAGCGCGACCTTCGCCGTCGAGGCGGACGACTTCCAGGCCCGCAATCTGCAGTTCGTCAACGACTTCAACGAGGCGAACACCAGCATCACCGACAAGCAGGCGGTCGCGCTGCGCACCGCGGGCGACAAGATCGTCCTGGACAACATCGGGGCCCTGGGCGACCAGGACACGCTGCTGCTGGACTCGGCGAGCAAGGACAAGGTCGGCCGGGTGTACGTCAACAACGCCTGGATCCAGGGCAATGTCGACTTCATCTTCGGCCGCGCCTCCGCCGTGATCACCAAGTCGACGATACGGCTGGTCAAGCGGTACGACGGCAGCTCGGCCGGATATGTGGCCGCGCCCTCGACCGCGGCCGGCAAACACGGCTTCCTGATCATCAACAGCAACGTCACCGGCGATGTCAGCGACCGCAGCCACTACCTCGGCCGCCCCTGGCACGCGGGCGGCGACGCGAGCCTGGACCCGCAGGCCATCGTCCGCAACACCTCCCTGAGCGCCGCGGTCCGGACCACCCCGTGGACGGATATGAGCGGCTTCTCCTGGAAGGACGACCGGTTCGCCGAGTACAAGAACACCGGGGCGGGTTCGGGGTCGGCGAGCACCGACCGGCCTCAGCTCAGCGACTCCCAGGCCGCGGACTACGAGATCGCGGACTGGCTGGGCGACTGGACGCCCTGACGGCTCCGGTCCCCCGGAACCCGGCCGCCGGTCCCGTCGGGGGGCTGGACCGGCGGCCGGCCCACGTCCGCACCATCGACGGCCGGCCCACGTCCGTACCACCGGCGGCCGGCCCACGTCCGTACCACCGGCGGCCGGCTCACATCCGTACCACCGGCGGCCGACCCCCACCAGCGCGCGGGCCGGCCGCCGCCCGCGGTCAGCCGCGGGCGCGCAGCAGGTGGTCCATCGCCAGCTGGTCCAGGCGCTCGAAGGCCATGCCACGCTCCGCCGCGGCCGTGACGTCGAACTCCTCGAAGGCGGCGCGGTCCGCGAGCAGACCAGCCAGGGTCTCCCCCTCGCCGAGCGTCGGGAGCGCCAGCTCGTCCAGGCGCGACGCGCGCAGCGCCTCCTGGACCTCCGGGTCGGCGCGGAAGGCCGCGGCCCGCTCCTTGAGGATGAGGTAGTTGCGCATGCACCCGGCGGCGGACGCCCAGACGCCCGCGATGTCCTCGGTGCGCGGCGGCTTGAAGTCGAAGTGGCGCGGGCCCTGGTAGCCGGCCGTCTCCAGGAGGTCGACGAGCCAGAAGGCGGCCCGCAGATCGCCCGCCCCGAAGCGCAGGTCCTGGTCGTACTTGATGCCGGACTGCCCGTTGAGGTCGATGTGGAAGAGCTTGTCCGCCCACAGCGCCTGGGCGATGCCGTGCGGGAAGTTCAGCCCGGCCATCTGCTCATGGCCGACCTCGGGGTTGACGCCGAACAGCTCGGGCCGCTCCAGCCGCTCGATGAAGGCGAGGGCGTGGCCGACGGTCGGCAGGAGGATGTCGCCGCGCGGCTCATTGGGCTTGGGCTCGATGGCGAACCGCAGGTCGTAGCCCTGCTCGGTGACATAGTCCGCGAGCAGGTCGAAGGCCTCCTTCATCCGGTCGAGCGCGGCGCGTACGTCCTTGGCGGCGCCGGACTCGGCGCCCTCGCGCCCGCCCCAGGCCACATAGGTCTTGGCGCCCAGCTCGACGGCGAGGTCGATGTTGCGGATGGTCTTGCGCAGCGCGTAGCGGCGCACGTCCCGGTCGTTGGCGGTGAACGCGCCGTCCTTGAAGACCGGGTGGGTGAAGAGGTTGGTGGTGGCCATGGGCACGGTCATGCCCGTGGCGTCCAGGGCCTCCCGGAAGCGCTTGATGTGTGACTCGCGCTCGGTCTCGGAGGCACCGAAGGGGATCAGGTCGTCGTCGTGGAACGTTACGCCGTACGCGCCGAGCTCGGCGAGCCGCGTCACGGACTCGACGGGGTCGAGCGCCGGGCGGGTGGCGTCCCCGAAGGGATCCCTGCCCTGCCAGCCGACCGTCCACAGACCGAAGGTGAACTTGTCCTCAGGGGTGGGGTTGTAGCTCATGGCGGCTCCCTCGCCTATTTCGTCATGGCGCTTTACAAATTAGTATGCACGAGCATTCCGGGGAAGCCCCGCTCGGCCGGACACTGGTCAGCCGAAGGTTGATCAGCCGAAGATTGGTCGGCCTCACACTGACCAGCCTCACACCTGACCAGCCGTACACAGGAACGTGAAAGGGAGAGCGCGATGGCAGCAGCAGCCGTGCCCGTGCCCGAGGGACCGCTGGTGGTCGGCGTGGACAGCTCCACGCAGTCCACGAAGGCACTGGTCGTCGACGCCGCGACCGGCCAGGTCGTCGCTCGCGGCCAGGCACCGCACACCGTCGGCGGCGGGGCGGGGGGTGACGGCAAGGAGAGCGACCCCGAGCAGTGGTGGCGGGCACTGGCCGAAGCGCTCGGCCAGTGCGGGACGCACGCCCGGCAGGCGGCCGCGATCTCGGTCGGCGGCCAGCAGCACGGCCTGGTCACGCTGGACGCCGCGGGGCGCCCGGTGCGCCCGGCGCTGCTGTGGAACGACGTGCGCTCGGCACCGCAGCGCGACCGGCTGGTCGAGGAGCTGGGCGGGCCGAAGGCGTGGGCGGAGCGGATCGGCAGCGTGCCCGCGCCCGCCTTCACCGTCACCAAGTGGGCCTGGCTGCAGGAGACCGAACCCGAGGCCGCACGGGCCACCGCCGCCGTCCGGCTCCCCCACGACTACCTCACCGAACGGCTCACCGGCCAGGGCACGACCGACCGGGGCGACGCCTCCGGCACCGGCTGGTGGGCGTCGTCGAGCGAGTCGTACGACGAGGAGATCCTGCGGCGCGTCGGCCTCTCCCCCGACCTGCTGCCGCGCGTGCTGCGGCACGGCGAGGCGGCCGGGACCGTACGGCACCTCCCGGACCTGCCGCTGCCCGACGGCGCCCTGGTGGCCACGGGTACGGGCGACAACATGGCCGCGGCGCTCGGCCTCGGCCTGCGGGCGGGACAGCCCGTGCTGAGCCTGGGCACCTCCGGCACCGTCTACGCCGTCTCGGAGCGCCGGCCCGCCGACCCCACGGGGGTGGTCGCGGGGTTCGCGGACGCGCGCTCCGGCTGGCTGCCGCTGGCCTGCACGCTCAACTGCACGCTGGCCGTCGACCGGATCGCCGCCCTGCTCGGCCGCGAGCGCGAGGCGGTGGAGCCGGGCGGCTCGGCCGTTCTGCTGCCGTTCCTCGACGGCGAGCGCACCCCCGACCTGCCGCTGGCCTCCGGGCTGCTGTACGGGCTGCGCCATGACACGACGCCGGGTCAGCTGCTCCAGGCGGCCTACGACGGAGCCGTGTTCGCGCTGCTCACCGCGCTCGACCGGGTCCTGGACGCGGACGCCGCGCCCGACGCTCCGCTGCTGCTCATCGGCGGTGGCGCCAAGGGCACGGCGTGGCGGGAGACGGTGCGCCGCCTCAGTGGCCGGCCCGTCCAGGTGCCCCGGGCCGAGGAGCTGGTCGCACTCGGCGCGGCAGCCCAGGCCGCGGGCCTGCTGCTGGGCGAGGACCCAGCGGCGGTGGCCCGGCGCTGGAAGACGGCGGAGGGGCCCTCGTACGAGCCGGTGAAGCGCGACGAGGTGGCGCTGGAGCGGCTGGGCGGGGTTCTGTCCGATGCCGACGCGTTGCTGCGCGGCTCCACGCCGTAGGGTCGGGGCCGGGCCACGGAGGTACAGCGCGGGGTCCACCACCGCCAGGACCCACGGCAAAGACAGGAGAACCGTCAGGTGGCAGCGCCACTGCCCAACACTCAGCAGGCGATGCGCAGACGCAACCTCTCCCTCGTGCTGCACGCCGTGGCCGCGCACGGCCCGCTGTCCCGCGCCGCCGTCGCGGCCCGGATCGGGCTGACCCGGGCCGCCGTCTCGACGCTTGTCGACGAGCTGGCCCGGGACGGGCTGCTGGTGGAGCTCGGGCCGTCCCGGCCGGGCACGGTCGGCCGCCCCGGCAGCGCGCTGCAGCTCAACGAGCGCGGACCGGCCGGTCTTGGCGCGGAGATAGGCGTGGACCACCTGGCGGTGTGCGCGATGGACCTCGGCAGGCGGGTGCGGGTACGAGCCCAGGTCGAGTCGGCGAACCGGGACGGCGCGCCGGGCCCCGTCCTCGGGCGACTCGCCGAGCTCGTACGGCGTGTCGCGGCGGAGGCGGAGGGCGAGGGGCTGCGGCCGGTGGGGCTCGCGGTCGCGGTGCCCGGGCTGGTGGCGCGCGAGTCCTGCGTCGTGGTGCGGGCGCCGAACCTCGGCTGGGAGGGCGTGGATGTGGGCCTCGGGCTGCGCGAGGCGCTGCCGGGCCTGCCCCTGACCGTCGAGAACGAGGCCAACTTGGGCGCGCTCGCGGAGCTGTGGCTCGGCGGGCACGACCCCGCACCGCGTGACTTCGTGCATGTCTCGGCCGAGATCGGTATCGGTGCCGCCGTGGTGATCGACGGACGGCTGCTGCGCGGAACGCATGGATTCGCGGGCGAGCTGGGCCATGTGCCGGTGCGGCCCGAGGGCCCCGCGTGCGTATGCGGCGGGCGCGGCTGTCTGGAACAGTACGCGGGCGAGGAGGCCGTGCTGCGGGCCGGGGGCATCCCCGCGGAGCAGGCCGCCGACGAGCACCGGGCTCCCGGGAGCCGGATCGCCCTGCTGGCCCGGCGCGCGGCGGACGGCGACCAGAAGGTGCGGGGCGCGCTGCGCGGCGCGGGTGCGGCGCTTGGCATCGCCCTGGCGGGCACGGTGAACCTTCTCGACCCGCAGAAGGTGGTGCTGGGCGGGGCGCTCACCCCGCTGGCGCCCTGGCTGCTGCCCGCCCTGGAGCGAGAGCTGGCGCAGCGGCTCACGGATCCCGCCAGGCCGGGCCAGGACGTGGTGACCGTCTCCCGGCTGGGCTCCGACGGCCCGGTGCTGGGCGCGGCGGGCTCGGTGGTCCAGGGGGTTCTGGACGACCCGGCGGCGCTGAGGGAGGACGGCGCGTAAAGCACCCAGGGGGCGCCCGGCGGCCCGGCCTAGCCCTGCGGCTTGGCTGAGCACTGCCCCCCGGCCGAGCCCTACGGCCCGGCCGCTTCGGCGTGTCGTCAGTGCTGTCGCCCGACTGGCCGACACGCGCCTCCCAGGGAGGCGCGTGTGGTGATCATACGATCTGCCAGTGACTGCCGTGAGTCCGCGGGGCGGGTCAGTGAGCGCCGCGCAGGAAGTTCTCCAGACCCGCCAGGTCGTCGGTGTTGATGTAGTCGACGTCGGCGGCCAGGAGTTCGCGCCACAGCGCCTCGCGCTCCGCGCCCGCCACGTCGGGGGTGGCCCAGAAGCGGACGCGCTGGCCGTTGGCGTGCGCCGAGCCCACGATCTGACGCAGCTTGTCCCGCTCGGCCGACGGCATCTGACCGGCGCCCAGCCAGCTGAAGCTCTGCGTCCAGTTGCTGCTGATGAGCGGGATGAAGGAGGCGGGCACACCGCTGCCCAGGTCCTCGAGACGCCCGTCGTAGAAGGCGTGGCGCACCCGCTCGGCCTCCATCGGGGCCCGCGCGCCACGGTCGCCCGAGATGACGGGGGTCACCGCGGAGCGGCGCACCCGGCCGCCGACGCCGCCGTGGGCGCTGGACAGCATCGAGTGGTAGGGGCGCAGGCGTTTGGCGAGTTCGAGGTAGGTGGGCTCGCCCGCGGTCTTGATGTCGATGAGCAGCTGGAGCGTCAGGTCGTGGCCGCGGTAGACCCGGCCGCCGTTCTGCTTGACGCGCCGCGCCAGCGGGTCGAGGTAGAGCGACTCCAGGGTGCGGGTGGGGTCGAGGTCTTCCGCGTCATGGGCGACCAGCAACTGGCCGTCCACCAGCCAGATGTCGGCCTCGACGCTCCCGAAGCCGTGGGAGAGCGCGTCGGTGAGCGGATGCGGGTGTTCGTAGTCGTTGTGGGCGTGGGCTCTGGCCAGCGGCGGCTTGCCCCTGCCGGAGCCCGAACTCGCGTATGCGGGGGCGGCTATCCCGCCCGCCACAGCTGCTCCGAGGGTGACGACAAACGCACGGCGCGTACGGCGGACCATGGGGGCCTCCCGGCTCTTGCCCCGGCTCGGGGCCGGGGTTGCACAACGGACGCCAGTGAGTATCGGGGCGGCACGGGCCGGTTGGGCAGGGGCGTGCGAAGAGTTCCGCGGGTGGTCTCCGGCCATTTCCGTACCGTTCCCGCGGCACGCGCGGCGCGTCCCGAAGCGATGGCCCTGGCCCGGTGGTTGACGGGAGGTGCGCCGTGGCAGTGAGGAGACGCGCGGGAACCAAGAAGAAATGTGCGGGCACCAGGCGGACGTGCACGGCGGTGGCGGTGGTCCTCGCCTGGGGCGTACTGGCCGGGGCGGGCCCGGCCGGGGCGGGTTCCGTGCCCACCCTCCACGCCGCGCCCCACTATCTGGAGCACACCGCGCCGGCGCCCGGCGTGGAGTACCGCCAGTTCACGCTGGCCACCTCGCACGGCACGGCGCTTGGCCATCTGCTCACCGTCGATCTACGGCAGCCTGAGGTCTCGCTCGACCTGCTCCACCCCGACGCGGTCGCCTCGCGCGCCCGGGTCTCCACGATGGCCGCCGAGCGCTCCGCGATCGCCGCCGTGAACGGCGACTTCTTCGACATCACCGAGACCCAGCACCCCGGAGTGGACGCGACGGGCGCCGCGGTGGGCCCGGAGGTCACGGGCGGGCTGCCGCTCAAGTCGGCGGTGCCCCAGGGCCAGCGGTTCGGCCCGGCGGCACCGCTCGGCACCTCCACCGAGGACGTCATCGGGGTCGGCACCGACCGGATCGCCCGGGTGGGTCGGCTGACCCTGCGCGGCACGGTGACGGCGGAGGGACGGGGCACCCGGCCGCTGCGCGGGCTGAACCAGTACGCGGTGGCCGTGGACGGCATCGGGGCGTACACCTCCGAGTGGGGCAGCGCGTCCCGGGTGCGGGCCACCTGCGGTGTGGACACCGCCCGGTCGGCGCCCTGCAGCGCGGAGACCTTCGAGGTGACGGTGCGTGAGGGCCGGGTCGCCGAGCGGGCGGTCACGCCCGGCAAGGGCCCGATCGAGGCCGACTCGTTCGTCCTGGTGGGGCGGGAGGCGGGGGCGCGGGCGCTGCGCGAGCTGCGGGTGGGCGACCCGGTGCGCTTCGACTACGGGCTGCGCGATACGCACGGCCCACGGTTCGCCTTCGCGCTCGGCGGCTTTCCGATCGTGCGCGACCGCCACAGGCTGGACGGGCTCGACCCGGTCACCGGGGCGGTGCGCACGGCGGCGGGCATCGGCGACCGCGGGCATCGGCTGTATCTGCTGGTGCTGGACGGCGAGATGACCTACCGCGCCGGGCTGACCCTCAGCGAGCTCGCGGATGTGATGCTCGGCCTCGGCGCCGACGATGTGGTCAACCTCGACGGCGGCGGCTCCTCGACGCTTGTGGCGCGGGAGGCGGACGGTGAGCGGTTGACGGTGCGCAACCATCCCTCGGGCGGCACCGAGCGGCTGGTCCCCAATGGGATCGCGTTGTTCAGCCGCGCCCGGTCAGGGCCGGACGCTGCTGACCACGTCCGCGGTCGCCGCCAGCCCCTCGGAGATGGTGGGCGCGATGCTGCTGCTGGCCAGGTAGAAGCCCAGCGTGACGCAGACCAGCGCATGGGAGATACGCAGCCCTCCGCTCCGCAGGAAGACCACCGCCAGGATCAGCAGCAGTAGGACCACGGAGATCGAAATGGCCATGGCGAGCCTCCTCAGGCGCTTCATGAGGATCGGAATCCGGCCGCCAGTTTCGCCCAGTTATGCCCTTGACCCGCGCCATCGCGGTGCTCCATACGAGTGCCGATCACGGGTACGAACGCCCCGGCCACTCCCGAACACCACACCCCGACCGCCCCCGGCCGCCGCGCGAAGCACCACGCGCGGCGGCCGGGAGCGGGACCGGACTGCTCAGCCCACGGGGGCGGACAGGTCCACCAGCCCGGCCAGCGCCTCGCGGTGGCGGCCGGGGGTGCCCAGCGCGATCTCGTCGCTCTTGGCCCGCTTGAGGTAGAGATGCGCCGGATGTTCCCAGGTCATGCCGATCCCGCCGTGCAGTTGCACGCACTCCTCGGCAGCGTGCACCGCGACCCGCGCACCGTACGACTGGGCGACCGCCACCGCGACGGGGACCTCGGGGCTGTCCGCGGCGAGCGCGTCGGCGGCGTGGCGGGCCGCGGCGCGGGCGGAGACCAGCTCCAGCCAGAGCCTGGCCATTCGATGTTTGAGCGCCTGGAACGAACCAATGGGGCGGCCGAACTGATGGCGCTCCTTGGTGTGCCGTACGGTCTCCGCCAAACACCATTCGGCCAGACCCAGTTGCTCGGAGGCGAGCAGCCCGGCTCCCGCCATAAGGGCCCGGCCGACGGCGGCCCGGGCGCGGTCGGGCCCGGCGAGGCGGCGGGCCGGGGCCTGAGCGAAGTGGAGCGCGGCGAGCGGCCGGGTGAGGTCGAGCGAGGTCAGCGGCTCGACGGTGACGCCGCCAGCGACGCCGGTGACGCCGGTGACGCCCGTGGTGTCGATGTCCACGGCGTAGAGCCCGTACCCGTCCGGGCCCTCGGCGGGGACCAGCAGCACATCCGCCCCGACCGCGCCCGCCACGCCGCCGACCCGGCCGCTCAGGGCGCCGTCGGCGCCGGCGGTGACGGTCGCGGGCGGCGCGCCGCCGGGCGCGGTGGACAGCGGCAGCGCGAGCGCGCCGACCACGCTCCCCTCGGCGAGCCCGCCGAGCAGCCGGGCCACCTGCTCCTCATCGGTGTCGCAGCCCAGCAAGGCGGAGACGGCGAGCACGGCGCTGGTGAGATAGGGAACGGGGGCGACGGAGCGGCCCAGCTCCTCCAGTACGACGGCGGCCTCCCGTGCGGTGGCGCCCTGTCCGCCCAGCTTGTCGGGCACCAGCAGCCCGGCCGTCCCCATCTCCACGGCCAGCGAGCGCCACAACGCGGGGTCGTACGGGCGGCGGCTCTCCGCCTCGGCGAGCACGGCGGAGGGCGGGCAGCGGTCGGCGAGCAGCGACCGCGCGGCGGCGCGCAGATCGTCCTCGGCCTCGGAGTAGAGCAGGTCGGCCTCGGAAGAGAGCTTGTCCGGGGTGCTCATCGGGGCAGGTCCTTCCACGGGAGGTCCTTGTCGGTCCGCGGCTCGGACGGCAGGCCCAGGACGCGTTCGGCGACGATGTTGAGCAGCACTTCGGAGGTGCCGCCCTCGATGGAGTTGCCCTTGGCGCGCAGATACCGGTAGCCGGCGTCGCGCCCGGTGAAGTCGACGAGTTCGGGGCGGCGCAGCGTCCAGTCGTCGTACAGCAGGCCCTCCTCGCCCAGCAGTTCCACCTCCAGGCTGCTGATCTCCTGGTTGAGGCGGGCGAAGGCGAGCTTCATCGCCGAGCCCTCGGGGCCGGGCTGGCCCATCGCGAGCTGCTGGCGCAGCCGTTCGCCCGCCAGCCGGGCCGCCTCGGCCTCCACCCACAGCCCGAGCAGCCGCTGGTGGAGATCGTGGGTGCGCAGCTCGGGCCGTTCGCGCCAGGCCATGGCGATCCGGCCGATCATGCCGCCCTCGCGGGGGACGCGGCCGCCGCCGATGGCGACGCGCTCGTTCATCAGGGTGGTCTGGGCGACCTTCCAGCCCTCGCCGACCTCGCCGAGGCGCCGGCTGTCGGGGATGCGCACACCGGTGAGGAAGACCTCGTTGAACTCCGCCTCGCCGGTGATCTGGCGCAGCGGGCGCACCTCGACCCCGGGGTCGGTCATATCGCAGATGAAGTAGCTGATACCGCGGTGCTTGGGCAGGTCCGGGTCGGTGCGGGCGATCAGGATCGCCCAGCGGGCGAGGTGGGCGCTGGACGTCCAGACCTTCTGCCCGTCGATCACCCAGCTGTCGCCGTCGCGCACCGCCCGGGTGCCGAGGGCCGCGAGGTCGGAGCCGGCTCCCGGTTCGCTGAACAGCTGGCACCACACCTCCTCGCCGGTCCACAGGGGGCGCAGCAGACGGGTGCGCTGCTCGTCGGTGCCGAAGCCGAGGATGGTGGGCGCGGCCATGCCGAGGCCGATGCCGATGCGGCGGGGGTCGTTGTCCGGCGCGCCCGCGGCGTCGAGTTCGGCGTCCACGACGGACTGCAGGGAGCGGGGGGCGCCCAGGCCGCCGAGCCCCACCGGGTAGTGGATCCAGGCGAGTCCGGCGTCGAAGCGGGCCCGCAGGAAGTCCAGCCTGCCCGTGGTGGCCACGGGGTGCTCGGCGAGCAGCTGCCTGACCTGGTCGCGCAGTCCGTCGGCGGTCACCCGCTCCGTGGTCGTACTCATCGCCCCTCCCCCTGACGCTGCCCCGGGACGACCACCACGCGGCCGGTGGTGGTGCCGTCCGCGACGCGCTGGACGGCGTCGGCTGCCGCGTCCAGCGGCACCCGCTCGCTGACCAGGGGGCTGACCGTGCCCTGGGCGGCGAGGCGCGTCAGCTCGTCGTGGCAGGCGCGGACGGCGGCGGGGTCGTGGGTGTTGTACAGGCCCCAGTGGAGGCCGAGGATGGCGTAGTTCTTGACGAGGGCGTGGTTGAGCGCGGCCTGGGGCACCACGCCGCTGGCGAATCCGACGACCAAGATCCGGCCCTCGAAAGCCACGCACTTGACCGACTTGGCGAACGCGTCGCCGCCGACCGGGTCGTAGATCACATCGGCGCCCCGCCCGCCGGTGGCCTCCTTGACGGCCGCCACGATGTCCTCGTGCCGCCGGTCGATCACCAGGTCGCAGCCGAGCTCCCGGGCCACCTTGGCCTTGTCCTCGCCGCCGACGACGCCGATCACCCGCGCCCCGTGGGCCTTGCCCAGCTGGACGGCGGCGCTGCCGACACCGCCCGCGGCGGCGTGCACGAGCAGCGTCTCGCCGGGCTGCAGCCGGGCCCGGCGGTGCAGGCCGAACCATCCGGTCTGGTAGCCGATGTGCAGCGCCGCGGCCTGCGCGTCGTCCAGCGCGTCGGGCGCGGGCAGTGCGGCCGCGGCGCTGACGACCGTGGTCTCGGCGAAGCCGCCGGTGGGCAGCGCGGGGGTGGCGATGACCCGGTCGCCCGGGCGGCCCTGCGCCCCCTCGCCGACGGCCAGGACCTCGCCGCACACCTCGACCCCGGGGGTGAACGGCAGCGGCGGGCGCACCTGGTACTGCCCGCGGCACAGCAGGGCGTCGGGGAAGTTGACGTCGGCGGCCCTGACCCGCAGCAGCAGCTGCCCGGGCCCGGCCGCCGGCTCCGCCACCTCTTCCAGGCGCATCACCGCGCGCGGCTCGCCTGTCTCGTGCACTCGCCATGCCTGCATACCGGTGGCCTCCCACACCCTGTCGGTCGGCGCGTGGTCCCCGCGCCGAGCGCATACTAACCAGTCGGTACGACCAACGGAACCGTCCGACGAGGCGCGTCCGGATCACTCCGCCGGGCGACGGATGCACTCTTGTGCGACGCTGGACGGGCCCTGAGGCTGGATGGGCTGCTGAAGCGCCCCGGAGGCGAGCCCCCGAAAAAAGGGGGGCGCGCGAACCGAGCCCATCCGAACCGGACGGGAGATGACGACTGTGCCCGACAACCAGGCGATCAACGAAGCCGAGACAGAGGCCCGAATACGCGGCATCTGTTTCAAGACCGGACCGCCCCGGCGGTTCGGTGTCGAGCTCGAATGGCTCGTACACGATGTGCACCACCCCGCACACCCCGTGGAGACCGCCCGGCTGGAGGCCGCGGTCACCGCACTGCGCGAACTGCCGCTCCGGTCAAGACTCACCTTCGAACCCGGCGGCCAGCTGGAGCTCAGCTCCCTCCCGGCCGACTCGCTCACCGTCCTGGTGGAGTCCGCCGCCGCCGATCTGGCGCTCGTACGCCCGCTCCTCGCCCGCCTCGGCCTGGGCATCGCCGGCCACGGGCACGACCCCTGGCGCCCGCCACGCCGGTTTCTCACCACTCCCCGCTACGCCACGATGGAGAGCTACTTCGACCGCCGTGGACCGGCCGGGCGTTCCATGATGTGCAACACCGCCTCCGTACAGGTGTGTGTGGACGCCGGCCACGACGAGCCGGGACCGCTCGGCGTCGGGCGGCGCTGGCGGCTGGCCCATCTGCTGGGGGCCGTGCTGACCGCCGCCTTCGCCAACTCTCCCCTGCGCCAGGGCGCGCCCACCGGTTACCGCTCGACGCGGCAGGCCCTGTGGACCGCGATGGACCCTGGCCGGACGCTGGCGCCACCCGCCGGCCCGGACCTGCGGGCCGCCTGGTCCGGGTATGTGCTGGACGCGCCCGTGATGGCCATCCGGGACGGCGAGGAGGCGTGGGCCGTGCCGTACGGCCTCACCTTCCGCGACTGGATCCGCACCGGTGCGCCCCGGCCGCCCACCCGGGACGACCTCGACTACCACATATCGACCCTCTTCCCGCCCGTCCGCCCCCGCGGCCATCTGGAGCTGCGCATGATCGACGCGCAGCGCGGCGACGACGGCTGGATCGTCCCGCTCGCCGTCACCGTGGCCCTCTTCGACGACCCCGAGGCGACGGAGACCGTCTACCGCGTGGTGAAACCCCTCGCCGAAACGGCGGGCCCGGAGCCCGCGCCCGCCAATCCGCTGTGGCGCTCCGCCGCCCGCCACGCCCTCGCCGACCCCGAACTGCGCGCCGCCGCGACCGTCTGCTTCACCACGGCCCTGGAGGCGCTGCCCCGGCTCGGGGCCTCCCCCGCCATCACCTCCGCCGTCGCCGCCTTCACCGACCGCTATGTCGCCCGCGGCCGATGTCCCGCCGACGATCTGCTCACCCCCGTCACCGGGAAGGAGTACCGGCCATGACCGCTCCCGGCCCCGACACCGACCCCGAGGCGCTGCGCCTGAGCGCCGCAGCGGCGCTGCGGCGCGCGCGCGAACGCACCGGCACCCTCACCACCTGCGTCGACGAACACGACCTCACCGCCCAGCACTCCCCGCTGATGTCACCGCTGGTCTGGGACCTGGCGCACATCGGCAACCAGGAGGAGCAGTGGCTGCTGCGCGCGGTCGCCGGGCAGGAGGCGCTGCGCCCCGAGATCGACTCGGTGTACGACGCCTTCGAGCACCCGCGCGCCAAGCGGCCCTCGCTGCCGCTGCTGCCGCCCGCCGAGGCCCGCGGATACGTGGCCGATGTGCGCGGCCGGGTGCTCGATGTGCTCGAGCGGATCCCGCTGCGGGGCGGGCCGCTGGTCGACGCCGCCTTCGCGTTCGGCATGATCGCGCAGCACGAGCAGCAGCACGACGAGACGATGCTCATCACCCACCAACTGCGCCAGGGGCCCGCCGCGCTCACCGCCCCGCCCCCGCCGGAAAGCGCTGACGGCGCCGCGCTGCCGGCGGAGGTGCTGATCCCCGGTGGCTCGTTCACCATGGGCACCTCCACCGAACCCTGGGCCCTGGACAACGAGCGCCCGGCCCACCGGCGGGTGGTCCCCGCCTTCTTCATGGACACCACCCCGGTCACGGCCGGCGCCTACGCGCAGTTCATCGAGGACGGCGGCTACGAGCGGCGGCGCTGGTGGACCGAGGCGGGCTGGCGCCATGTCCGCGAGCACAGCCTCACCGCGCCGCTGTTCTGGCGGCGCGAGGGCGGGCAGTGGCTGCGTCGGCGGTTCGGCGTGACGGAGCCAGTGCGGCCCGATGAGCCCGTGGTGCATGTGAGCTGGTACGAGGCCGACGCCTACGCCCGCTGGGCGGGCCGGCGGCTGCCCACCGAGGTGGAGTGGGAGAAGGCCGCCCGGCACGATCCGGCCGACGGCCGGTCCCGGCGCTACCCCTGGGGCGACGCCGACCCCACCCCGGTCCACGCCAACCTGGGCCAGCGCCATCTGCGACCGGCCCCGGCCGGCAGCTATCCGCGCGGTGCCTCGCCGCTCGGCGTCCGGCAGCTGATCGGCGACGTATGGGAGTGGACGGCCGGCGACTTCCTGCCATACCCGGGGTTCCGGGCCTTTCCGTACCGCGAGTACTCGGAGGTTTTCTTCGGTGACGCGTACAAGGTGCTGCGCGGCGGCTCCTTCGCCGTGGACCAGGTCGCCTGCCGCGGCACCTTCCGCAACTGGGACCTGCCGATACGCCGCCAGATCTTCTCCGGCTTCCGCACCGCGCGCGACGCGGCGCCCGGGGAAGCGTGAACCGGAAGGGAAGGGGGTGATGCCGATGTGCCGGCATCTCGCCTATCTCGGACCCGACACCCCGGTGGGGGAGCTCCTCATCGCGCCCCCGCACGGGCTGTACCGCCAGTCGTACGAGCCACGGCGGCAGCGGCACGGTCGGATGAACGCCGACGGGTTCGGCGTCGGCTGGTACGCGGAGGGCGACCCGGTGGCCGCCCGCTACCGGCGCGCCGGGCCCATCTGGGCCGATCCGTCGTTCACCGATCTGGCCCGGGTGATCCGGACCGGCTCGCTGCTGGCCGCCGTGCGCAACGCCTCGGAGGCGAGCGCCGACGGGGAGGCGGGCGCCGCCCCCTTCGCCTCGGGGGCCTGGCTGTTCAGCCACAACGGCAGGGTCGAGGACTGGCCCCACTCCGTGGCCGACCTCGTCACCACCCTGCCGCCCGCCGATCTGCTGCGGCTGGAGGCGCGCTGCGACGCGGCGTTCCTGTGGGCGCTCACGCTGCACCGGCTCCGCCTGGGCCACGACCTGCCCACGGCGCTGGGCGAGACCACTGACACGGTGGCCGCCTCGGCGCCCGGGTCACGGCTGAATCTGCTGCTCACGGACGGCGAGACCATCGCCGCCACCACTTGGGGCGACACCCTCAGCTATCTGGCCGATCCGGGCCACAGCGTGGTGGTCGCCTCCGAGCCGTACGACGACGACCCGCGCTGGACCGACGTCCCCGACTGCACCCTGCTCACCGCCACTCGCTCCGATATTCAGCTCACCGCACTCAAGGAGGCTTCCCTGTGAGCCCCTTCACCATCACCCGCACCCTGCCCGCCGACGCCACGGCCGCCGCGCTGCGCGCCGATGTGGCCGAGGGGCTTACCCGCACCCCCAAACAGCTGCCGCCGAAGTGGTTCTACGACGCCCGCGGAAGCGAGCTGTTCGAGCGGATCACCGAACTGCCCGAGTACTACCCGACCCGCGCGGAGCGGGAGATCCTGGTCGCCCGGGCCGCGGAGATCGCCGCCGCGACCCGCGCCCGTACCCTCGTCGAGCTGGGTTCCGGCTCCTCCGAGAAGACCCGCCATCTGCTCCGCGCCCTGCCGGATCTGCACGCCTACGTACCCGTGGACGTGAGCGAGAGCGCGCTGACCCTCGCCGGGCGCGCCCTGCTCGCCGAGCACCCGGAGCTGACGGTGCACGCGCTGGTCGCCGACTTCCTGGAGGGGCTTGCCCTTCCGCAGGACACGCCGGGCCCGCGCCTGGTGGCGTTCCTCGGCGGCACCATCGGCAATCTGCTGCCCGTCGAGCGGGCCGGGTTCCTCACCTCGGTCGGCGCCCTGCTGGCGCCGGGCGACGCGCTGCTGCTGGGCACCGACCTGGTCAAGGACGAGGCCACGCTGGTCGCCGCGTACGACGACGCGCAGGGCGTCACGGCGGAGTTCAACAAGAACGTGCTGGCCGTCCTCGACCGGGAGCTGGGCGCGGACTTCGACCCGGCGGACTTCGACCATGTGGCGCTGTGGGACGCCGAGCACGAGTGGATCGAGATGCGGCTGCGGGCCCGCGGTGCCATCACCGCGAAAATCCCGGCGCTGGACCTGGCGGTGCACCTCGCGGCCGGGGAGGAGATCCGCACCGAGGTCTCCGCGAAGTTCCGCCGGGAGCGGGTGCGGGCGGAGCTCACCGCGGCGGGGCTCCAGCCGCGGCGGTGGTGGACCGACGGCGAGGGGCGGTTCGCGCTGTCGCTCGCGGTCCGGGTGTAGGGGCTGGGCGCCGGGTCGTCCTCCTCCCCGCTCAGTCTCGGGGCGCGCCGCGGCCGAGGGGGCGCGCAACTCCGCTGTTACCACGCCCTGTTGACATCACTACGCTCCGTTCCACCCGCAACACCGACCGAAATAATGTGATCCACGTCACTCTCCAGCGGTGAGGCCGCAGCGCAGCGCGTTGCGGCCGTCAACCGTGCCCCAACTCCCTCTTGATGTGGCGAAATCCACACCCTTAATCTTTGGCGCGCCCGGCAGCGCGCCGCGAAGGCGCATGAGAAGGAGCCGTCCATGGCCTTACGCGGACGCCATCGCCGCTACAAGCCCAACCGCATCTCCCGCGCCTCGCTCACCGTCACCGCGGGCGGCGCCGGTATCGCCCTGCCGCTGGTCGGTGCGGCCGGGGCGGGCGCGGCCTCCGGGGAGACCTGGGAGAAGGTCGCCCACTGCGAGTCCACCGAGAACTGGGACATCAACACCGGCAACGGCTTCTACGGAGGCCTGCAGTTCACCCAGTCCACCTGGGCGGCGTACGGCGGGACCGCGTACGCGCCCCGGGCCGACCTGGCCAGCAAGGACCAGCAGATAGCCGTAGCCGAGAAGGTGCTCGACGCCCAGGGCCCCGGCGCCTGGCCGAACTGCTCGGGGCGGGCCGGGCTGACCCGAGCCGACGCCGCCCCGCAGAGCGCGCCCAAGGCCAAGGCCGCGTCGGCGACGACACACCAGCAGGCCGACCGCACCCCGCAGACCAAGCGCGACACGCCGACGCCCACCAGCCTCCCGGGCCGCACGTCGGCCAAGGACAGCGCGTACGTGGTCATCAGCGGCGACACGCTGACCCGGATCGCCAAGCGGCACGATGTCAACGGCGGCTGGCAGACGATCTACCAGGCCAACCGCGAGACCGTCGGCGGCGACCCAGATCTGATCTACCCGGGCCAGAAGCTCTCTCTGAACGATTCCGGGGCCAAGGCCAAGCCCAAGGCGAAGCACGAACCCAAAGCCGAGCCCAAGGCCAAGGCGAAAGCGAAGCCGAAGACCGAGCGGCCGTCGAAGGCCGCCAAGCCCGACCACCACCGGACCACCCATAAGCCCGCCGCCAAGAAGCCCGCCAGCACCTCGGAGTTCACCGCCCCGGTCAGCGGGGTCGGCCCGAGCACGGCGTACCGCGCGGCCGGAGGCAGCTGGTCGAGCGGCCATCACACCGGCGTCGACTTCCCCGTGGGCATCGGCACCTCGGTCAAGGCCGTCGGCGCCGGCCGGGTGGTCTCGGCGGGGTGGGCCGACGCATACGGCTACGAGGTGGTCATCCAGCACCCGGACGGCCGGTACAGCCAGTACGCCCATCTGTCGCAGCTGTCCGTCCGGGCGGGCCAGCAGGTGGGCGGCGGCCAGCAGGTGGGCCGCAGCGGCTCGACGGGCAACGCCACCGGTCCGCATCTGCACTTCGAGATCCGCACCGGCCCCGGTTACGGCTCCGACATCAACCCGCTGGCCTATCTGCGCTCACACGGCGTCTCCATCTGAGCAGGCCGAGCAGGCCGAGCGGGCGCGCGCGGCGAGCCGGGGCAGGAGGTCCCCGGGCCGCGCGCAGACCACGATGCCGTCCACGTCGCGGCGCGACATGAACCCTTCGGCCGCGGCGTGGGCGAGCAAGGCCAGCAGGGGCTGGTAGAAGCCGTCGGTGTCGAGGAGGGCGCACGGCTTGTCGTGCAGCCCGATCTGGGCCCATGTCAGCGCCTCGAAGAACTCCTCGGCGGTGCCGAGCCCGCCAGGTAAGGCCACGAAGGCGTCGCCGAGTTCCGCCATGCGCGCCTTGCGCTGATGCATGTCCTCGACGACCAGGAGCCGGGTGAGACCGGTGTGGCGGATCTCGTGGCGCGCCAGGTGCCGCGGGATGACGCCCGTGACGGCGGCGCCCCCGCGCAGGGCGGCGTCGGCCACGGCCCCCATCAGGCCCACCCTGGCCCCTCCGTAGACCAGCTCGAGCCCGGCGCGCCAACCGGATGGCCTTCGAGCTGCTGCAGAACAGCTCGATCCACTCCTTCGTCTCGTTCATCGTCGGCTATCCCGGTGAGACCCCCGAACTCTTCGAGGACACCAGGCGGTTCCTGGTGTCGGAGTACTCCGGCCAGTTCGCGCTCTACGTCTTCATGATGAACGACGAGACCATGCCGATCTGGCAGGAGGCCGACCGCTTCGGTCTCGAGGTGTTCGACCTGGACGGCGAGGCGGAGGACTGGACCCACTGCGGCATGGACAGCAGCACCGCCGCCCAACTGCAGTTGGAGACCCTGCGCGAGGTGCGCTGGAAGAACGACCACGCGATCGCCAGGGTGTGGCAGCACGGCTTCGAGTCCCCGCTGCTCCCCGACCGCTCCCCCGCGCAGAACGCGGCGGTCGAGAAGCTGGTGGACCGCCTCGGGATGCTGAGCGCCGACATCCGCGACCCGGCCGAGGCCATGCGCCGCAGGGATCGCCTCCTCTCCGGTCTCGCCGGCCATGGGGTGGTCACGGTCCGCTGAGGTCGTACTGGCAGGCCTGCAGATGGAACAGCTCGGCGTAGATGCCACCCCGGTCCAGCAGCTCCTGGGGGGTGCCCGACTCGGCGAGCCGCCCCTCGTGGAGGACGTGGATCAGGTCGGCGTGCCGGACGGACGCCAGTCGGTGGGTGATCAGCACGACGGTCTGGCCCTCCCCCGCGAGCGCGCGGATCTGCTCGAAGACGGCCAGCTCGGCGCGGGCGTCGAGCGCCGAGGTGGGCTCGTCGACCAGCAGCACGGGCGCGGTGCGGTAGCGGGCGCGGGCGATGCCGAGCCGCTGCCACTGGCCACCGGAGAGCTGGTGGCCGCCGCGGAACTCCCGGGCCAGCAGGGTGTCCCAGCCGTGCGGCAGCCCGGCGACGATGTCGTCGGCCCCGGCGTAGGCCGCCGCGCGGTCCAGGGCCTCGGCACGGATGGGGCTCTGCGGACTGCCGATCGCGACGTTCGCCTTGGCGGTGAACGGCCAGCGCTTGAAGTCCTGGTTGACCATGGCGATCCGGGAGAAGAGCTGTTCGCGGTCGGCCTCCGCGATATCGGTGCCGTCCCACAGGATGCGCCCCGAGTCCGGCAGATGGAGCCCGGCGAGCAGCTTGACCAGGGTGGACTTACCTGATCCGTTCTCGCCGACGAGGGCCACCACGCCCCCGCCGGGGATGGTGAGGCTGACCTTGTCCAGGGCGGGCCGGTCGCTGCCGGGGTAGGTGAAGGAGACGGAGTCGAAGCGGATCTCCTCCGGCTCCTCGGGCAGCGGCAGCCCGCCCTCGGGGATGGCGTACCGCTCGGCGTCCTCGCAGAGTCGGTCGAGGTCCTGGACGAACAGCATCTCCTCGTAGAGCTGGTTGAGCTGGAGCACCAGCGTGGACAGGTTCTGCGAACCGGTGCGGATCGCGATGACCGCGGTGCCCGCGACGGACAGCTCCATGCCGCCGGAGAGCAGCAGCCCGGCGAGCGCCGAGTAGGTGGCGAGGGTCGCCGCGCCGGTGAGCGTCGCGGCGATCAGCTCGGTACCGGCCGCGGCGTCGGCCAGCCGGGTCTGCTCCGCCTCCGCGGACTCCGACATCCGGCGGAAGTGCCGCAGCAGGAAGCCGCCGACGCCGTGCACCCGGACCTCCTGCGCCGCCTCGCGCTCGGTGAGCAGCCGGCTGAGCAGATGGCCCGCGCGGGCGTGCTCGATCATGGTGTGGAAGGAGAGATAGCGGCGCCGGGCGATGCGCAGCGAGCTCCAGCTGCGCGGCAGGGCGATGAGCACCAGCAGGGGCAGCAGCACGGGGTGCAGAACGGTCAGCACTCCGGCGGCGGCGACGACGGCGAGCAGTCCATTGACCACCGCCACGCAGTACTTGACCATGCGCCGGGCCGAGGAGGCCCCGTATTGGGCGGAGTCCAGCAGCCGGTGGAACTCCGCGTCCTCGATGGCGGAGAGCTCCACACGGGCCGCGCACTCCAAGTACCGCTCGGTCGCGACCCGTTCGACCTTCGGCTCGAGTCGGCCGGTCCCGGCCGTCGAGGCCGAGGCCAGCAGCGCGCCGAGAACCGCCACCACGCCGACCACGATCAGCGACGGCAGTGCGCTGTGCAGCCGGTCGGCGGTCGCCCCGTCGGACAGCAGCGCCGCCAGCGCGTCGTTCACCGCGACCAGGCTGAACGCCTGGCCGATCCCCTGGCCGAGCTCCGCCGCCGCGACCGTTCGCAGCGCCCTGCGGTCGGCGGCCCAGGCGAGCCGTACGGTGGAGCCCACCAGGCGCGGGAGCCTGCGGGCCATCGCCCATAACGACAGATGCAGATAGGCGTCGTCGTAGCGGCTGAATCCCATGTCGTACCGGAGCCGTCCGCCGAAGAGCAGTCGCTCGGACTCCGATGTCTCTTCAGTGGCCTGTTGCTTGCGTCGCCGCGGCCACGGCATCGCACCACCCCCTCCGCGTAGGCACCGCGTCAGTCTGTCGTAGCGGAGGGGCCGTCCGCGATGCATTTCCGGTCGGCCTCGGCCGCGCTCCGTGGCACGATGTGCGAGGTGTGGGGCATGGTGCGTCCGCGGTGGGGCGGGGTGCGCGCCCTTCCCCGAGCCGAAAAACGGAGGAGAGTGCGGCGTGCGTCTGGCCCACGACGACCCACGGCTGCGTTACCGGGGGGCGGTATCGCTGCAACGGGGCCCCGGCTGGACCGCGCCGTGGCGGCTGCCGCATCCGGAGGCGGCGCTGTATCTGCCCGAGGGCGGGCTGGGGCGGGCGGCGATGCCGTCGGGGGTGCGGGTGGGCCTGCGTACCGACAGCACCGGGCTGACCTGCCGCTATCAGGCGGATCCCGCACCGAGGCTCAATGGCCCGCCGGAGGTGGCGCGGCTGGATGTGCTCTGCGAGGGGCGGCACTCGGCCACCGTCGAGCTCCAGACACACGGTGAGGACGCGGAGTTCCGGGTCGACGGCCTGCCGGGGCGGATGGCCGCGGTCGAGCTGTGGCTGCCCTTCTACCATCAGTTCCGGCTGTGCGAGGTGACGCTGGACGCGGGCGCGGCGGTCGGGCGTGACGGCGGCGAGGGGCGGCCGCGCTGGGTGCACTACGGCAGCTCCATCTCGCAGGGGCGCGGCGCGGCTTCCCCGAGCCGGACATGGGCCGCCCTGGTGGCCCGGCGCGCCGGCTGGGAGCTGACCTCGCTGGCGCTGGGCGCGGCCTGCCAGCTTCAGCCGATGACCGCGCGGCTGATGCGGGACCTGCCGGCCGATGTGCTCACCGTCTGTGTCGGGATCAACATCCAGGCGCTGGGCAGCCACAACCGCGACTCGCTGGCCTCGGCGCTGGTCGGCTTCGTCACGACGGTGCGCGAGGGGCATCCCACGACCCCGTTCGCCGTGATGTCGAACATCGTCGCGCCCGAGCGGGAGGAGGTGCCGGGGCCCTCCGGTATGACGATGCGCGAGTGCCGGGCGCACATACGGCGCGCGGTCGAGCTGCTGCGTACGCACGGGGACACGAATCTGCACTACATCCACGGCCCGAAGGTGTTCGGGCCCAGCTGTACGCGGCTGCTGCTGGAGCCCGAGGGCCTGGACCGGCTGCATCCCGCGCCCGCGGGCCACCCGGTCTTCGCCGCCCGCTTCCTGGCGGCCCTGCGCCACGCGGGATGTACGCCGGAGGTCCCGGCGGGCTCATGACGCCCCGTACACCGGCAGCGGCGGCTCGGCGGCGGCGAGCAGCTTCCGGGCGGCGTCGCCCGCCTCGGCCGGAGTCCAGCGGGCTGCCTTGTCGGCGGTCGGGCCCGGCCGCCAGCCTTCCATGACGGTGATGCGCCCGGCCTCGGCCTCGAAGACCCGGCCGGTGACACCCGCGCTGTCGGCGGAGGCGAGCCAGACGACGAGCGGTGCGACGTTCTCGGGGGCCATCGCGTCGAAGGCGCCGGCCTGGTCCGGGGCCGCCATGGTCTCGGCGAAGGCCTGCTCGGTCATCCGGGTGCGGGCAGCCGGGGCGATGGCGTTGACCTGGACGCCGTAGCGGCCCAGTTCGGCGGCGGCCACGAGGGTCAGCCCCACGATCCCGGCCTTGGCGGCGGAGTAGTTTCCCTGGCCGACGCTGCCCAGCAGCCCCGCCCCCGAGCTGGTGTTGACCACGCGGGCGGCCGGGGCGCGGCCCGCCTTCGCCTCGGCGCGCCAGTGGGCGGCGGCGTGCCTCAGCGGCAGGAAGTGGCCCTTGAGGTGGACGCGCAGCACCGCGTCCCAGTCGTCCTCGTCCAGGTTGATCAGCATGCGGTCGCGCAGAAAGCCCGCGTTGTTGACGAGGGCGTCGAGCCGGCCGTAGGTGTCGAGGGCGGTGGCGACCAGGGAGGCCGCGCCGTCGGTGGTGGCGATGTCGCCGCCGTGCGCGACCGCTTCGCCGCCCAGCGCCCGGATCTCGTCGGCGACGTCCTGAGCCGGGCTCCCCCGGCCCGCCGCGCCGTCGAGGGCCACGCCGAGGTCGTTGACGACGACCTTGGCCCCCTCGGCAGCGAGGGCCAGTGCGTGTGCGCGGCCCAGACCGCGGCCCGCTCCGGTGACGACGGCGACGCGTCCGGCGCACAGTCCGGTCATCTTGGGTCCTCCTGCTCGTTGACGTTGGCGGCGGCGAGGAAGGCCGGGCGCTCACCGCCGCCGTGGACGTACAGGGCGGCGCCGCTGATGTACGCGGCGAGGTCGGAGGCGAGAAAGACGCAGGCGTCGCCCGCCTCGTCAGGTTCGCCCAGCCTCCCGAGGGGGATGGTGCGGCCGACGGCGGCGAGCCCGGCCTCGTCGCCGTAGTGCAGATGGGACAGTTCGGTGCGGACCATGCCGAGTACGACGGTGTTCACCCGGACCGTGGGGGCCCACTCGACGGCCAGGGAGTGGGCGAGGTTGGCGAGGCCCGCCTTGGCGGCTCCGTAGGCGGCGGTGCCGGGCGACGGGCGGGTCCCGCTGACGCTGCCGATCATCACGATGGAGCCGCCGCGCTCCTGATGCCGCATCACCTCGTAGGCGGCGAGGGAGACGGTCAGGGGGGCGATGAGGTTCAGCTCGACGACGCGGGCCGCGTGGCGCGGCCCGGAGTCGGCGAGCAGTCCGAATCGGCTGCCTCCGGCGTTGTTGACCAGGATGTCGAGCCGGCCGTACGAGCCGCGGAGCCCTTCGAAGAAGGCGCCGACGGCGTCCGCGTCCCGCACGTCCAGCGGCAGGAAGCGGGCCGTGCGGCCCGCCGCCTCGACGGGCCGCTCCCCTGGCCGACGGGCGCAGACCACGACCTCGGCGCCCGCGGTGAGCAGCGACCGCGCGATCCCCGCCCCCACGCCCCGCGTCCCTCCGGTGACGACCGCGACGCGCCCGGACAGGTCGATGGTGATGGCCACGTGACACCTCCCGCTGCGCCCCGAGCGCTGCTACGTTCTTGCCTAACAAATGTTTGGTGGAAAGGTAGCGGATCTGCTCATGGGTGTCTCCACCTCCGCCCCATACGCGGGCGTCGCCGTCGTCACCGTGGACTTCCCACCGGTCAACGCCCTTCCCGTACAGGGCTGGTACGAGCTCGCGTCCGCCGTGCGCGGCGCGGGCAGAGACCCGGATGTGCGCTGTGTCGTCCTCGCCGCCGCCGGGCGGGGCTTCAACGCGGGCGTGGACATCAAGGAGATGCAGCGCACCGAGGGGCACCAGGCCCTGATCGGCGCCAACCACGGCTGCTACGAGGCGTTCGCCGCCGTCTACGACTGCCAGGTCCCGGTCGTCGCGGCGGTGCACGGCTTCTGCCTCGGCGGCGGCATCGGCCTGGTCGGCAACGCCGACGCGATCGTGGCGAGCGACGACGCGACGTTCGGGCTGCCGGAGCTGGACCGGGGCGCCCTGGGCGCGGCCACCCATCTGGCCCGGCTGGTGCCGCAGCACCTGATGCGCGCCCTGTACTACACCTCGCGCACCGTGACCGCCGAGGAGCTGCACCGGCACGGGTCGGTGTGGCGGGTCGTGCCGCGCGCGGAGCTCTCGGACGCGGCGCTGGAGCTGGCCCGCGAGATCGCCGCCAAGGACGGGGCGCTGCTGCGGCTGGCCAAGGCCGCGATCAACGGCATCGATCCGGTCGATGTGCGCCGCAGCTACCGCTTCGAGCAGGGCTTCACCTTCGAGGCCAACCTGAGCGGCATCGCCGACCGGCACCGCGAGGCGTTCATGTCCGGCCCCTCCTCCGGTCTTTCTGCCGGTCTTTCTGCTGGCCTTTCTGCTGGCCCTTCTGCCGAGGCGGGTGAGCGGCGTTGAGCCCCGGCACCAAGCGGATGAGCCCGGAGGAGGCCGTCGGCCGGATCGAGAGCGGTATGACGGTCGGCATCGGCGGCTGGGGATCGCGGCGCAAGCCCATGGCGCTGGTGCGGGCGCTGCTGCGCTCGCCGGTCACCGATCTGACCGTGGTCTCGTACGGGGGTCCCGACGTCGGGCTGCTGGCCGCCGCCGGGAAGGTCCGCAAGCTGGTCGCCGCCTTCGCCACGCTCGACTCGATCCCGCTCGAACCGCACTTCAGGGCGGCGCGCGAGCGCGGGGACCTCGAACTGGTGGAGCTGGACGAGGCGATGTTCATGTGGGGGCTGACCGCCGCCGTCCACCGGCTGCCGTTCATGCCGGTGCGGGCGGGGCTCGGCTCGGACGTGATGACCGTCAACCCGGGGCTGCGGACGGTCACCTCGCCGTACGAGGACGGGGAGGAGCTGGTGGCCGTGCCCGCCCTGCGGCTGGACGCCGCGCTGGTGCACCTCAACCGGGCCGACGCATACGGCAACGGCCAGTATCTGGGCCCGGACCCGTACTTCGACGACCTGTTCTGCGAGGCGGCCGAAGCGGCGTATGTCTCGTGCGAGCACATCGTGGACAGCGCGGAGTTCGCGGACGCGGGCGGTCCGCAGACTCTCCTGGTCAAGCGCCACTCGGTGACCGGCGTGATCGAGACCCCGAACGGCGCCCATTTCACCTCCTGCGCCCCCGACTACGGGCGCGACGAGGCGTTCCAGCACGCGTACGCGAAGGCCGCCGCCGACCCGGGCGCATGGCGGGAGTTCACCGAGCGCTTCCTGTCCGGCGACGAGGACGCGTACCAGACGGCGGTGGCGGCATTCGCCAAGGAGGGCGTATGAGTACGGTCACCCGGGCCGAGTACTGCGTGGTGGCCTGCGCGGAGGCATGGCGCGGCGACGGCGAGGTCCTGGCCGCCCCCATGGGCACCGTGCCGCGTATCGGCGCCCAGCTGGCCCGGCTCACCTTCGCGCCCGACCTGCTGCTCACGGACGGCGAGGCCATGCTGCTGGGCGACGGGCCGGGGGTGGTGGAGGGCTGGCTGCCCTACCGCCAGCATCTGTCGCTGGTGAGCGGCGGCAAGCGGCATGTGATGATGGGCGCCGGCCAGCTCGACCGGCACGGCAACCAGAACATCAGCTGCATCGGCGACTGGAAGCGGCCCCGGCGGCAGCTGCTGGGCGTGCGCGGCGCGCCCGTCAACACGCTGAACAACCCGACGAGTTACTGGGTGCCCCGGCACTCCCCGCGTGTCTTCGTCGAACGCGTCGACATGGTCTGCGGCGTCGGCTACGACCGGGCGGCCGCCGCGGGGCCGTCCGCCACCCGCTACCACCGCATCCCGTGCGTCGTGACCGACCTGGCCGTGCTCGACTTCGCCACGCCCGACCGCACCATGCGCGTGCGCTCCCTGCACCCGGGCGTGACCGCCCAGCAGGTGCGGGAGGCGACCGGCTTCGCGCTCGACATCGCCGACGACGTCCCGTACACCCGCGAGCCCACCGGCGCGGAACTGCGGCTGATCCGGGAGGTCATCGACCCGGGGAGGCTGCGCGAGCGGGAGGTGCCCGCCTGATGGACACCCCGCTGACCGAGCTCGTCGGCGTGCGCCATCCGATCGTCCAGACCGGTATGGGGTGGGTGGCCGGGCCCCGGCTGGTGTCCGCCACCGCCAACGCCGGCGCGCTCGGCATCCTCGCCTCCGCCACCATGACCCCGCACCAGCTGCGCTCGGCCGTACGAGAGGTCGGCTCGCGCACCGACGCGCCCTTCGGCGT
The DNA here is from genome assembly GCF_053599555.1 of Streptomyces sp. NPDC000941. Taxonomy (NCBI): domain Bacteria; kingdom Bacillati; phylum Actinomycetota; class Actinomycetes; order Kitasatosporales; family Streptomycetaceae; genus Streptomyces; species Streptomyces sp. NPDC000941. Next base: position 5,370 of record NZ_JBSFMM010000131.1, on the reverse strand, counting down.
GAACCTGCGGGCGGACGCGGGGGACGCCGAGGAACGGGTGCGGATCATCATCGAGGAGGGGGTGCGAGTCGCGTCCTTCGCGCTCGCCCCCACGCGGGAGCTGATCGCCCGGCTGAAGGACGCGGGCGTGGTCGTCATCCCGTCCGTCGGCGCGCGGCGACACGCCGAGAAGGTCGCCGCCTGGGGCGCGGACGCGGTCGTGGTGCAGGGCGGCGAGGGCGGCGGCCACACCGGGAGCGTCGGCACCGCCGTGCTGCTGCCCCAGATCGTGGACGCGGTCGACATCCCCGTCGTGGCGGCCGGCGGCTTCTTCGACGGACGCGGGCTGGTGGCCGCGCTCGCGTACGGAGCGGCAGGGGTCGCGATGGGCACCCGCTTTCTGCTGACCACCGACAGCACGGTCCCGGACGCGGTCAAGGCCCGCTATCTGGCGGCGTCGGTCACGGACGTCACCGTCACCACGGCGGTCGACGGGCTCCCCCACCGGATGCTGCGCAGCGAGCTGGTCGCCTCCCTGGAACGGTCCGGGCGTGTCGCGGCGCTGGCGCGGGCGCTGCGACACGCCGCGGCGTTCCGGCGGCTGTCCGGGCTGAGCTGGGCGCGGATGGTGCGCGACGGGCTCGCGATGAAGCACGGCAAGGAGCTGACCTGGAGTCAGGTGCTGCTGGCCGCCAACACGCCGATGCTGCTGAAGGCGTCGATGGTGGACGGCCGTATGGACAGCGGGGTGATGGCCTCCGGGCAGGTCGCCGGGGTGATCGACGACCTGCTGTCGTGCGCGGAGCTGGTGGAGCGGGTGATGGCGGAGGCGGCGGAGGTGCTGGGCCGGCTTACAACCGCTCGATGATCGTCACGTTCGCCTGGCCGCCACCTTCACACATCGTCTGCAGGCCGTATCGCCCACCCGTGCGCTCCAGTTCATGCAGCAGGGTGGTCATCAGCTTGGTGCCGGTGGCGCCCAGCGGGTGGCCGAGGGCGATGGCACCGCCGTTGACGTTGACCTTCTCCGGGTCCGCGCCCGACTCCCGCAGCCAGGCCAGCACCACGGGCGCGAAGGCCTCGTTGATCTCCACCAGGTCGATGTCGTCGATGGTCATGCCGGTCTTCTTCAGCGCGTGCGCCGTCGCCGGGATCGGCGCGGACAGCATGCGGATCGGGTCCTCGCCGCGCACCGAGAGGTGGTGGACGCGGGCGCGCGGCGTCAGGCCGTGTTCGCGCACCGCGCGTTCTGAGGCGATCAGCATCGCCGCGGCCCCGTCGGAGACCTGGGAGGACAGGGCGGCGGTGATCCGGCCGCCCTCCATGACCGGTTTGAGGCCGGCCATCTTCTCCAGGCTGGTGTCCCGGCGCGGCCCCTCGTCGGCGGTGACCTCCCCGTACGGCACGAGTTCGCGGTCGAAGCGGCCCTCGTCCATGGCGCGTAGCGCCCGCTGGTGGGAGCGCAGCGCGAATTCCTCCATCGCCTCGCGGGTGATGCCCCACTTATCGGCGATCAGCTCGGCGCCGTAGAACTGGTTGACGGGCCGGTCGCCGTAGCGCGCCCGCCAGCCCTCGGAGCCCGTGTAGGGGCCCTCGGTCAGCCCGAGCGGGACGGTCGCCTGGCGGCTGGCGAAGGCGATGGGCACCATCGACATGTTCTGCACACCGCCCGCGACCACCAGGTCCTGGGTGCCGGAGAGGACCGCCTGGGCCGCGAAGTGGATTGCCTGCTGGGAGGAGCCGCACTGCCGGTCGACGGTCACGCCCGGGACCTCCTCGGGCAGCCCGGCGGCCAGCCAGCAGGTGCGCGCGATGTCCCCGGCCTGTGGGCCGACCGTGTCCAGGCAGCCGAGGACCACGTCCTCGACGGCGGCCGGGTCGGCGCCGGAGCGCTCCATCAGGGCGCGCAGGACGTGCGCGCCGAGGTCGGCCGGGTGGACGGACGCCAGTCCGCCGTTCCGCTTGCCGACCGGGGTCCGTACCGCTTCGACGATGTATGCCTCGGCCATGATCGCTCCTTGATCCCGGTGTGAAGCCCGGTGGTCAGGCCCGCGGGGTGATGCCGTCCAGGACCATCGACAGGTACTGGCGAGCGATCTCCTCGGGGCTGTGCTGTCCGCCCGGCCGGTACCACGAGGCGGCGACCCAGACGGTGTCGCGCAGAAAGCGGTACGCCAGCCGGATGTCGAGGTCGGCGCGGAAGGCCCCCTCGGCCACCCCGCGCTCGAGCGTGCCCAGCCATGCCTCCTCGAACTTCCGCTGCGAGACGGTGAGATAGCCGAAGCGGGGCTGGGCCGAGAGGTGCTTGGACTCCTTCTGGTAGATGGCGACCGCCGCCCGGTGCCGGTCGATCTCCCGGAAGGACTCGGTGACAAGCGCCTCAATGGTCTCCCTGGGGCCGAGCCCGGCGCCGAGCACGGCCTCGTAGCCGGCCCAGAGCTCGTCGAGGAAGGTGGAGAGGATCTCGTCGACCATCGCCTCCTTGGAGTCGAAGTGGTAGTAGAGGCTGCCCGCGAGCATCCCCGCCTCATCGGCGATGCGGCGCACGGTGGTCGCGTTGTACCCGTGCGCGGCGAACACCTCCGCCGCCGTGGAGAGCAGTTCCCGGCGTCGCCGGGGGGACGGGGTCACGGTGGTCTTCTTGCTGTTGTCGCTGGTCTTCGGCACATGACCATTGTCACTGTCCCGCCTCTCCGGCCCTTCCGCCTCACGCGTGCTGACTGCTGACGGACACCGTCTCGCCCGTCATGTACGAGGAGTAGCCGCTGGCCAGGAAGACGATGACGTTGGCCACCTCCCACGGCTCGGCGTACCGGCCGAACGCCTCCTTCTCGGTGAGTTCGGCGAGCAGTTCGGGGGTGGTCACCTTCACCAGGTGCGGATGCATGGCCAGGCTCGGCGCGACCGCGTTGACGCGTACGCCGTAGGCGGCGGCCTCGACGGCGGCGCAGCGGGTGAGGGCCATCACGCCGGCCTTGGCCGCGGCGTAGTGGGCCTGGCCGGCCTGGGCGCGCCAGCCGACGACGGAGGCGTTGTTGACGATGACGCCGCCGCGGCCGTCGGCCCTCATCCGGCGCAGCGCGGCGCGGGTGCAGCGGAAGGTGCCGCCCAGCGTGACGTCGATGACCTTCTGCCACTGCTCGTCGGTCATCTCGGTGAGCTCGGCGGTGCCGCCGAGCCCGGCGTTGTTGACGACGGCGTCGAGGCGGCCGTGGGCCTCCTCGGCGAGGTCGAGGAGCGAGGCCACCTGGTCCTCTTCGGTCACATCGCAGGCCGTCCCGGCGACCCGGTCCGCCCCGAACTCCCCGGCGAGCGCCGTGACGGTCTCCTTCAGCCGGCGGGCGTGGGCGTCGCCGATGACGACGCGGGCGCCCTCCTCGAGGAATTTGCGGGCGGTGGCGCCGCCGATGCCGGTGCCCGCCGCGGCCGTGATGACGGCCGTGCGGCCGGTGAGGAGGCCGTGGCCGGGGACGTAGGGCGCTCGGTCGGCCTGGTTGCCCGCCTTGCTGTCCGCCTTGTTGTCCATCACGGCGCCACGGTAACCTACCAAACACTTGTTAGGGAACGGGGAGGGGGCGGGAGCTCCGGTGGATCTGGACCTGACCGAGCGACAGCAGGTGTTCCGGGACGAGGCGCGGCGGTGGCTCGCTGCCCATGTGCCCGCCGAGCCCCTGCCCTCCCTGGAGACCGCCGAGGGCTTCGCCGCCCACCGCGCCTGGGAGCGGACGCTCGCCTCGGACCGCTGGTCGGCGGTGAGCTGGCCCGAGGAGTACGGCGGGCGGGGCGCGTCGCTCGTCGAGTGGCTGCTGTTCGAGGAGGAGTACTACGCGGCGGGGGCGCCCGGCCGGGTCAGCCAGAACGGGATCAGTCTGCTGGCCCCCACGCTCTTCGAGCACGGCACGGCCGAACAGCGGGCCCGGGTGCTGCCGCCGCTGGCCCGTGGCGAGGTCATCTGGGCGCAGGCCTGGTCCGAGCCCGAATCCGGTTCGGATCTCGCGTCGCTGCGCTCCACCGCCGAACGCGCCGACGGCGGCTGGCTGTTGAACGGTCTGAAGACATGGTCGTCCCGGGCCGCCTTCGCCGACCGCGCCTTCGGCCTCTTCCGCAGCGACCGGGGGGCGTCGGCTCCGCACCGCGGACTCACGTATCTGATGTTCCCGCTGCGCGCGACGGGCGTGACCGTACGCCCCATCGGCCGCCTCGACGGCAAGCCCGCCTTCGCCGAGCTCTTTCTCGACCAGGTCTTCGTGCCCGACGAGGATGTGATCGGCGAGCCGGGCGAGGGCTGGCGGGTGGCGATGAGCACGGCGGGGAACGAGCGCGGGCTGACCCTGCGCAGCCCGGGGCGCTTCACCGCGACCGCGCGCCGGCTGGCGGCGCTGTGGCGCGAACGAGCGGCCGACGCAGACCCCGACACCACCCCCGACGCCGACCCCGCGGCCGACGACTCGTCCGCGCTGCGCGACCGGGTGGCCGACGCCGTGATCCGCGCCCGCGCGTATGAGCTCTTCGCCTACGCGGGCGCCTCCCGGCTGGCCGCCGGTGACTCCCTGGGCGCCGAGTCGAGCCTCAACAAGATCTTCTGGTCCGAGCTGGACATCGCCCTCCACGAGACGGCCCTTGACCTGCTCGGACCCCATGGCGAACTCGCCGACTCCGCCCCCGACGCGCCCGCGCGCGGCGCCTGGGCGGACGGCTACACCTTCGCCCTGGCGGGCCCGGTCTACGCGGGCACCAACGAGATCCAGCGCGACATCATCGCCGAGCGGCTGCTCGGACTGCCGAAGGGCCGCAGATGAGGCCGGGTCCCCTGCCGGGACGAGCGACGAAGAGGCGGTACGGATGAGATTCCTGCTGGACCAGGAGCAGAAGGATTTCGACCACACCCTGGACCGTATGCTCTCCGCCGCCGGGACCCCGGGGGCGGTACGGGCCTGGGCACGGGGCGAGCGCGAGCCGGGGCGGGCGGTGTGGGGGCGGCTGGGCGAGGCCGGGGTGTTCGCGCTGGCCGTTCCTTCAGGCTACGAGGGCGCGGGACCGCTGCCGGTGGAGCTCGCGGTGGCGTACGTCGAGGCGGGCCGGCACGGGGTGCCGGGGCCGCTGGTCGAGACGGCCGCCGCGGCGGTCCTCCTCGCGACGCTCGCCGAGCGCGGCGACGCGGCAGCGGCGGCGAAGGACTGGCTGCCGCGCATCGCGGCGGGGCAGGCGATGGTCACGCTCGCGGCGCCCGCGGGCGGTCCGTACGCGCTGGACGCGGACGCCGCCGACGCGGTGTTCGCCGTCGGGGGCGAGCGGCTTCGGGCGGCTCCGGGGCACGGGCCGGTGCAGCCCTCGCTGGATCCCGCCAGGCGGCTGGCCCGGCCGCTCGGCGGCGGCGAGACGCTGGCGAGC
>NZ_JBSFMM010000130.1:0-32658 GCF_053599555.1 Streptomyces sp. NPDC000941 | reverse complement strand
CGACGACACGACAGACCACCACTCCCACAGGATCACCGACCCTATGCCCGACCAGCGAAAACACCGTCCTCAAGCCCGGAAAGACAACAGCTTCTAAAGGTCTTACTAGGGAAGGGCGCACGAGCGCGCAGTCCCTTCACACAGGGCTCGTCGCGGCTCGTCGGCGGAGGAACGCAGCACGTGGACGCATGCCGTCCGCATGATCGATCTCATCTGTCCGCGAGCGTTCCTTCGTTTGTGCCGATTTGGTTGATTTTTTCTCGTCAGGGAGACGAGTCAGCCCGCACCCGCTCCGGCGGGCTCAGCTCCTCCATGGTCAGGAGCATCGCCGAACTGACGGACTCGTCGACAAGGACCGGTTCCGATGCGTCAGACCCTGTCAGCAGCGGTTCCGGCAGCCACGGCCCGACGTAGGTCTCTCGGCGGAAACGGGCACTCTTGAGGATGTCGTACGACCGCCGCGCGGCCATCGTGACCAACCAGGCCCGCGGATCGTCGACATCCCGCAGATCCGCTCCGGCTGCCCGCAACCACACATCCTGGGTCACGTCCTCGGCATCGGCCACACTCCCCAGCCGCCGGTAGGCCACACCGAAGACCGCGGGCCGATGGCTCTCCCAGTCGGCTCCGAGCACGTCCTCCCGCCCAGACGGCCCCGGCGCGTGCCCGTCACCCATGCAGACGCAACCTCCTCCAGCTCGCGGATCCAGAGTAGCCATCCGAACTCGTGATCTGCGGTGCGCCGCACCCGGAGGACGGGCGGACACCAGGCCCGCCTGGAAGCTCCAGAATTCCATGGCTGCCGTCCGGGCTCATAGCAGAGGCGTGACCAGTCCCGGTTCCCTTCCCGGAGCTGTCGCTGGGGCCCAAGCCTCCTCACGTCGGCGCGCACATCTTGCCGTGAGCCACGAGGATGGGTGATAGGAACCGAATGCCGGAGCCTTGTAAAGCCGGTCGCAATGAGTCGGCATCCTGCAAACACAGCTCCCGAGAAGGGAGGGACACCGTGCCGCGCCTCAGGATTCTCGTCGTGGGCGCAGGCTTCGCGGGTGTCGCCTGCGTAGGCCGTCTGGAGCGCCGGCTGGCTCCCGGCGACGCGGACATCGCGCTCGTCACGCCGGTCTCCTACCAGCTGTATCTGCCGCTGCTGCCGCAGGTTGCGGCGGGCGTACTCACTCCGCAGTCGGTGGCGCTCTCGCTGCGCCGCGGAAGGTACCGCACCAGGATTATCCCGGGCCTTGCCATCGGCGTGGACGCCCGAGCGAAGGTCTGCGTCGTCCGCCGGATCACCGGGGAACTGACGAACGAGCGCTATGACTACATCGTGCTCGCGCCCGGCAGCGTGACCCGCACCTTCGACATCCCCGGCCTGAAGGAACACGGGCGTGGCATGAAAACGCTCGCCGAGGCCGCTTACCTGAGGGACCACGTCATCGCCCAGCTCGACCTGGCCGATGCCGCTGTCGACGAGCAGGAGAAGATCTCCCGAATGCAGTTCGTTGTCGTCGGAGGCGGCTACGCGGGCACTGAGACGGCGGCCTGCCTGCAGCGGCTCACCACCCACGCGGTGCGGCGCTACCCACGGCTCGATCCGAGCCTGATCAGGTGGCACCTGATTGACATTGCGCCGAAACTCATGCCCGAGCTGGGCGACAAGCTCGGCCGCAGCGCGATGGAGGTGCTCCAGCGGCGCGGGGTAGAGATCTCGCTCGGCGTGTCCGTCGCCGAGGCGAGGCCGGATCAGGTCACCTTCACCGACGGCCGGGTCGTCCCCTCCCGGACCTTGATCTGGACTGCGGGAGTGGTCGCCAGCCCGCTGGTGGGAACGCTGGGGGCCGAGACGGTGCATGGACGGCTCGCCGTCACCGCGCAGATGACGCTGCCTGGCTTCGACGGCGTCTTCGTGCTGGGCGACGGCGCCGCCGTACCCGACCTGGAGGGGGGCGACGGCGCAGTCTGCCCGCCCACTGCGCAGCACGCCCACCGGCAGGCCAAGACAGTGGCGGACAACGTCATCGCCGCGCTCCGCGGCGAGCCGCTTCGGTCCTACCGGCACAGGGACCTCGGTCTGGTAGTCGACCTGGGCGGCAGGGACGCGGTCGCTAAGCCGATGGGCGTCGAGCTGCAGGGGATGCTCGCGCAAGTGGTGGCCCGGGGTTACCACGTGGGGGCGATGCGCACCAATGTCGCCAAGGTGCGGGCGTTGACGAACTGGATGCTGAACGCTGCTGCGGGCGACGACTTTGTACGGATCGGGTTCCTCGCTGAGGAACAGCCGTCGCTGCGGCACTTCGAACAGACCGACGCCTACATGACACCGCAGCAGGTGCGGGAGCACACCGCCTCACTCAACGCCGACCAGGATTAACGCCGCCGCCCCGGCACGTCGTCGAGTCGTCATACGAGTGACGCCACTCTGAGTGGGCGGTTCGTAACGTGATGTCCGTTTCTGGCTGAGGTGGGAGCAAGGCTGCTGGTGGAGGTTCTGTCGGCTATTGCTTCCTGGCGAAGTTGCCGGTGTCGGCCTCGGTGAGGATCCCGAGTTTGACCAGGCGTTTCAGCTTGGCGCGGGTGCCTTCGACGTTCTTCGGCAGCAGTTCGTGGCCGAGGGCTTCGCAGACGTCCTTGGCCCGTAGCGGTCCGGTCGCGTGGTTGAAGGCGGCGAGGATGCGGGGGTAGTCCGGGTGGTCGGGCAGGTCCGGCGCGACGGCCGGGAGCCGGTCGGCGAGGTCGGTGACGGTCTTGCGGGTGATCGCGAGGTGCTCCAGGTGCGTCCCGGCCTCCCGCAACCGGGTCTGCAGGTCGTCGATCTGTGCGTGGAGGTCGTTGGCCAGGGCCCGGGCGGCTTCTTCCTGGAGGTCCAGGGCATCAGGCGGAGGCCGGATTTTCACTCTGCCGCCGCCTTCGCCGCGCGCCAGGTGGGGGCGTTCGCGCCGGTGAGGCGTCGGGTCATGACGTGGGTTATCGCCCAGTAGACGCGGGAGGCGGAGGAGGAGGGGCGGTGCTCGTAGTCGCGGACCAGGCGCCGGTGCAGTATCAGGATCCCGTAGGTCTGCTCGACCCTCCACCGCTTCGGCTGCGGCACGAACCCCTTGTCTTGCGGGTTGCGTGCGACGATCTCGACGTCAATTCTCAGGCTGGCGCCGTGTTCGACGATCTGGTTCTTGAAGCCCTGGTCGACCAGGGCTTTGCGGACGGTGCCGCCGGTGTGCTCGGCGACCTGGTCCAGCAGGACGATGCCCGCGGCGTTGTCGTGGGTGTTCGCGGCGAGGACGACGACCGCGATGACCAGGCCGAGGATGTCCACGGCCAGTCCGCGTTTGCGGCCGGGCACCCGCTTGGCAGGATTGTGGCCGGTCGTGGAGGCGGGGACCCCGGCGGCCGCATGGACACTCTGGGTGTCCAGGACCACCAGGGTCGGGTCCTCTAACCGGCGGGCGCGTTCGCGGACCTGGCAGCGCAGGAGTTCATGGATAACCTGGTCGGTTCCGTCGTCCCGCCAGGCGGCGAAGCGAGGGTTCGCAGAATCTCGGAGGAGCGCGGGCCGGAACCCGTGCGCGCGGATCCGACGCGTCGGGGTCCTTGGTGCGGGTACTGGCCCACAACAGTCGCTGCATGTGTGCGCCGGCGTTGCCCAGGCGTTGGACCCGGTCCGGGTCCATCAGGGAGCGGTACGCCCGCTACGTGTCCTGCCCGACTGCGAGGCCGAGCCGGTCCCGCAGCTCCTGCGCCACTTCACCGCTGACAGTCGCATCTCAGCGTGACATGAAGACGGAGGCCATCGATCCCATGGCCGGAGCGAGCCCCCGATCCGCCCTGCGCTCGACACCCGTCAGGTACGCGTCGGCGGCAGCCCAGTAGTGATTGGCAGAGAACAGCAGAGTGACATTCACCGGCACGCCCGAGGCGATGCACTCGGTAATGGCTGGGAGGCCTTCGGCAGTATCGGGGATCTTGATGAACACATTGCTCCGGCCCGCTCGGGCGTGCAGTGCCTTCGCCGCTTCGATGGTCCGCGCCGTGTCGTACGCCAGAAGCAATGAGACCTCCAGCGATACCCAGCCTCCACACCGTCCGTTCTCTCATGGATGGGCTGGAAGAGATCCGCAGCGCGCCGAAGGTCTTCGACGGCCATCTCGAAGAAGAGCTCCTCATCGGGTCGTCCCGACGCCGACTTGGTGCGGATGGCGGCGTCGTAGGTGTCCGGGGAGATGGCTTTGTCGAAGATCCACGTAGTTGTCGATGTAGTGCTGGAGACGATCGGAGTCGAGCGCGCCGCGGGTGATGTTGTCGAGCCAGAGGCTCTGCCCGAGCTTGTGCAGGGTTTGAGTCGCTTTCATGTCATCGCCTTCTCAGCTCGCGGCCACCAGTTCGCGTGCCACCTGCGCGACGCGCTCGGGGGTGAATCCGAACTTCGTGAGAAGCTGTTTGAGGGGTGCGGAGGCGCCGAAGGTGTGCATTCCGACGACGGCCCCGTCCGCGCCGACATACCGGTCCCAGCCGAATGTGGAGCCCTGCTCCACCGCGACCCTGCGCGTGACCGCGGGCGGCAGCACCTGGTCGCGGTACTCGCGCGGCTGACGGTCGAACAGCTCCCAGCACGGCATGCTCACCACGCGGGACGCGATGCCCTCGGCGGTGAGCTCCTCGTGCGCTGCCAGGGCCAGCGCCACCTCGGAGCCGGTGGCGAGCAGGATCACCTCGAGCGAGCCCCGGTCCGCGTCCGCTAGGACGTAGGCCCCCAACGCGACACCGGTGGCCGCGCCGAGCCGAGTGCGGTCGAGGGTGGGCAGGGGCTGGCGGGAGAGGACCAGCGCGGCCGGCGCCCGGTGGAGACCGGCGACCACCCGCCATGTCTCGGCGACCTCGTTCGCGTCGGCGGGGCGGAACACCAGCAGCCCGGGTGTGGCGCGCAGCCCCGCGAGCTGCTCGACGGGCTGGTGGGTGGGGCCGTCCTCGCCGACCCCGATGGAGTCGTGGGTGAAGATGTGCACGGTGGGGATCTCCATCAACGCGGATAGGCGAATGGCCGCCTTGGCGTAGTCGGAGAAGATCAGGAACCCGGACCAATACGGACGGAGCTTTGTCAGCGCCATTCCATTGGCCACCGCGGCGGCTGCGTGCTCCCGGACGCCGAAGTGGAGATTGCGCCCGGCGTGGTCATAGGGCTGGAAGTCGCCCGCACCGCCGAAGGTGAGGCGGGTCTTGGTCGACGGCGCCAGGTCGGCGGAGCCGCCGAGCACCCAGGGCACCGCCGTGGCCACCGCGTTCAGCACCTGGCCCGAGGAGTCGCGGCTGGACAGGCCCTTCGGATCGGCGGGGAAGGTGGGCAGCGTGGTCTCCCAGCCGTCCGGCAGCTCACGGCGCTGGATCCGCTCCAATTCGTCGGCGAGCTCGGGGTACGCGCCGCGGTAGGCGTCGAACGTCTTCTCCCAGTAGCTACGCAGCTGGCTTCCGCGTGCGCCGATGCCCCGTGCGAACCAGTCGGGCACACCGTCGGGGATGTGGAAGTCGGCGTCGGGTGGCAGGCCGAGGGCGCGCTTGGTGGCTTTGACCCCCTCCGGCCCGAACGGTGACCCGTGTGCCTTTGGTGAGTCCTCGACCGGCGAGCCGTACCCGATGTGGCTGTGGACGAGGATCAGGGTCGGGCGCGCGGTCTCGGCGCGGAAGGAGTGGAAGGCGCGGCCGATCCGGCCGAGGTCGTTGGCGTCGGCCACGATGGTCACGTTCCAGCCGTAGGCCAGGAAGCGCGCGGCGACATCCTCAGTGAAGGTGATATCGGTGTGGCCCTCGATGGTGACCCGGTTGGAGTCGTAGATCCAGCACAGATTGGACAGCCGCAGGTGTCCGGCGAGCGAGGCCGCCTCGGAGGAGACGCCCTCCATCATGCAGCCGTCCCCGGCGAGCGCGTACACGTCGAAGTCGAAGAGCGTGAAGTCGTCGCGGTTGTACCTCGCCGCCAGCCACTGGCCGGCGATCGCCATGCCGACGGAGGTGGCGACGCCCTGGCCGAGCGGGCCGGTGGTCGCCTCGACGCCGCTCGTCCAGCGGTACTCGGGGTGGCCGGGGCAGCGCGAGTCGAGCTGCCGGAAGGACTTCAGATCGTCGAGGGTCACCGCCGGACGCCCCAGCACCTCGTACTCGGGGTCGACCGTGCGGACACCGGTCAGGTACAGAAGCGACCAGAGCAGGGTGGAGGCATGGCCCTCGGAGAGCACGAAACGGTCGCGGTTCGGCCAGATGGGATCGGCGGGATCGAAGCGCAGAAACCGCTGCCACAGTGTGTACGCGACGGGTGCCATCCCCATCGGAGTTCCTGGGTGCCCCGAATTCGCCTTCTGGACCGCGTCCATGCACAGTCCGCGGATCGTGTTCACCGACAGCGTGTCCAGGTCGGTCATGGCGACGCCGCCCTCCGTGCGCTCGATGGTTGTCTGTTGAGCCTCGCTATGTGTCGGACCGGACGATGGTGGCGAGGACGTCGTTGAAGGCCTCGGTGGAGGTGGGGTGGGTGTAGACGGCGTTGCGGAGCTCGGCCGCCCGGATGCCGTGGCGCATGGCGAGCGCGACGGTGTTGATGATTTCCTGCGCGTCCACGCTGAGCAGGGCGGCGCCCAGGATCTCGTCGGTCTCGGCGTCGAGCACGAACTTCATCACCCCACGGGTGTCCTCGACGATGTACGCACGCGGCATGGCGGCGATCTCGGCGACCGGCTGACTCGCGATCCTCACTCGGTGCCCGGCCGCCCTGGCCTGTTTCTCGGTGATCCCGACGGTGGCCAGTGGCGGGGTGATGAAGACGGTGTGCGGGATGGCGACCCGGTCGGCGGTGGAGCGCTTGCCTTCGCCAATCAGCTGGTCGAGGACGATACGGCTGTCGTCGAGGGAGATATAGGTGAACTGCGGCCCGCCGTTGACATCTCCGAGGGCGAAGATGTGCGGTCGGCTGGTGCGCAGATGCTCATCGACCTCGACCGCGCCGCGTTCGGTGGTGCGCACACCCGCGGCGTCCAGCGCCAGATCGCGGGTGGCCGGTGCGCGGCCGGTGGCGGCGAGGATGGCGTCGGCCTCCAGCGTGTGCTGTTGGCCGTCCGTCTCGTAGACGACGGTCGCGGAGGTTTCGCCGTCACGGATTTCCGAGACGTCGGCCCCCGTGACGATCTCGATGCGCTCCTCCACCAGGATGCTCTCGGCAACGGCGGCAACGTCGTCATCCACCAGGCCGAAGACCTTCGGAGCCGCCTCGAGCACGGTGACCTCGGAGCCGAACTGCCCGTAGATGGAGGCGAATTCGAGGCCGAGGTAACCGCCGCCGATGATCGCCAGCCGTTCCGGGAGGATGGTGGTGTCGATCAGTTCGGTGCTGGTGACGGTGTACTGGCTGGTCCGCAGGCCGGGGATGTCGAGGACGATCGGCTCCGATCCGGTGTTGATGAGGATCGTCTCCGCGGTGATCCTCAGGGGGCCGTCGGCGGTTTCGACGCGCACGGTGTGCGGATCGGTGAACGCGGCGGAGCCGGTGATCACCGAGACGGTGTTCATATCGTTCAGCCCGTCGTAGTTGCCACCGCGGAACAGCTTCGTCAGCGCCTGCGTCTCGCCGACGGAGCGTTCGTACCACTCCTGGGGCACATCCTCCGGTCGGCGCTTGCGGGAGTGGTGGACCAGTGCCTTGGTCGGCACACAGCCGACGTTCGGGCAGGTGCCGCCGTACATCCGTGCCGACCGCTCGACCAGCACCACGCGCTTGCCGAGCCCGCCCATCACGGCGGCCACCGTCTTGCCGCCCTTGCCGAAACCGATCACGAGCACGTCGGCTTGCAGGCTGCGGTCGGTGGTGTCCATGGTCGCTCCCCTTCTCGGCCCTTCCGGGGGTGCTGCTTCCGTCATTTCAACGGCACCACCAACACCGCGGCCCCGCAACTGGCCGCCCCCGGTGCCACCGCGCACCCTGGAAGCAGGCGGAACCGGAGGAGAACGGGTGATGACCGGACCGATAGCAGTGCTCTTCGACATCGACGAAACCCTGGTCCACACCGGCGGCTCGGGAGCCCGGAGTTGGGCCTGGGCCTTCGACCGGTTGCACGGCGTGGCCGCCGATATCGGAAAACACACCTCGGCCGGGGAGACGGATCCGCAGGTCGGACGGGAGACGTTCCGGGCCGTGCTCGGCCGCGAGCCAAGTCACGATGAGATGGCCCGCCTGTACGCTGCGTATCTGTGGCATCTCTCGGAGGACATCCGAACCTCGGAGGGGTATCGCGTCATGGACGGCGTCGAAGACACCCTGCGGCGGATCACGGACGCGGGGATCATCCTCGGGCTCATCTCCGGCGCGATGGAGGGCGCGGCCCGGATCAAGATGGAACCGGGCAGGCTGGGCCGCTATTTCGTGTTCGGGGCCTACGGCTCGGACTCCCCGGACCGGGCGGAGATCACCCGCCTGGCGATGGCCAAGGCCACCCGGCTGCACGGACACGATCTGGGCCGCTCCGATGTCTACGTGGTCGGGGACACCCCTCGCGACATCGAGGCCGCGCACGCGGCGAACGCGACGGCGGTGGGCGTCGCGAGCGGCCACTACTCCGCGCAGGAGCTGCGTGCCGCTGAAGCCGACCATGTGCTCACGTCGCTGACCGAGCCGTTCCCGCACACGTGAGAACGGCGTACGCGCGAGCGGGGGCCGACCCCCGGCTCAGCCTTGTGCCGCGGCGTCCTTCTCCCGGTCGTAGGCGGCCCGCGCCGCCAGCACGGAGAAGCGCTGGAGCCGGTGCCGGGTGGGCCATGAGTTCGGGGCGTCGACCCAGCGGCCGACGCCGGCCTGCCGTCGTGGTTGCCAGCTCCGTCTGTTACGGCCTGCGCGAGCTCCAGGAGATGGAGCGTCAGCGCCAGGAGTTGGAGGCGGCGCAGACCGGGCAGGAGGCTGGTGACTGGCTCCTCGGCACGCGGGGCGGCGCCAGTGGCCAGGCGCTACGTCGTCTCCCCGAACTGCGTGGCTTTCTGGAGATCGGCGGCTGGGGCGGGAGCGTGGTACTCCCGCGGCCCCGCCTGCGCCAACGACCCGACGTTCCCGGTTCGGTCGACAAGCGCGGTGCCGAACGCCTGTACTGAAACGCTCCGGGACTGTGGAAGCTCTATGCGTTGACTCCAGCCGCTGGTTGGGGCTGGAGTTGAGCGTAGTGGTTGGTCTCGTGCTCGTGGGGTGGGATGTCACCGATCGCGCTGTGGAGGCGCTGGTTGTTGAACCAGTCGACCCATTCCCCGGTGCCGAGTTCGACATCGGCGAGGCCGTGCCAGGGCCGACGGGGCTTGATCAGCTATGTTTTGTAGAGGCTGATCTGGGATTCCATGAGCGCGTTCCAGGGCGTCACCGACGGTGCCGATGGAGGCGTCGATGCTGGTCTCAAAGAGGCGTGCGGTGAACGCGAAAGACGTGTATTTACTGTCAGCGTCCGAATGATGAACCAGGCCGGGGCCAACTGGTGTGCTGGCGCGGTCGCGTCGCCGTAGGGCCATGCCGAGGGTGTCGAGGACGAGTTTGGCCCGCTTGCTGGTGGCGGCGGACCACCCAACGATCATCCGGGAGAAGACGTCCGCGACGGACGCGACGTATACGATCCCTGACCAGGTGGCGACGTAGGTGAAGTCCGCGACCCATCCCTCGTTCGGCCGGGACTCGGTGAAGTCGCGCTGTAACAGGCCAGCCGCCCGTCCGTGCCCATCGTCGCGGATGGTGGTGCGGATCTTCCTGCCGCGGCGGGCGCCCACCAGACCCAGGTCCCGCATCAGCCGGGCGACCGTACAACGGGCCACCGGTATGTCTTCACGGTGGAGCTGCTGCCATACCTTCCGGACCCCATAGACGCTGAAGTTGTCGGCATGGACGCGGCTGATCTGCGTCTTCAAATCAGCGTTGCTGACCGCCCTGGCACTGGGAGTGCGCTTCTTGGCGGCGTAGTAGGTGCTCGTTGCGATCTTCATTCCGTGGTCGGCCAGGACATGGCAGATCGGCTCGCCTCCGAACACTTGCCGGTGCTCGTCGATGAACGCTACGAGCGCTTCGACGGCCGGTCGAGCTCGGCCGCGATGAAAGCCGACGCGGTGTGCTGAGGAGGAACCTTCCGCAGCACGTCACAGCCCTCGCTGTCGGGCCACGGCGAAAGCCCGCAGGCCTGCAGCAACTCCGGCATCACTGTAGATGGGTCTCCGGTGGCCACCCAGCGGAAGTGGGCCACCATCATTACGTCATCGAGGCTCTCTCGCACGAACCCATCCACGATGCCTGGGCTGGCCACGCGTTGACGAACCGCGACTTCGCCCGGTTCGACCTCGTTCGCGATCTGCTGGTAGCACCCAGTGTCGGGGCAGCCCTTGAACTCGTAAATCCAGTGACCCATGCCTGACCTCCTGCCGAGAGCAACGAGTGCTCCGCCGATCTGTCAGCCAGGAAAGCTGTGGAAACATCCGAAGGGAGCAACGGTATTCACGTGGTGAAGGCCACACCCGTGACTACCGACGGCAGCACAACTTGAAGGTCCGCGCAGTTGCCGAACACGTGCGACCGTCGGGAGCGAGCTCCGCAGCCTCGGCCTCGACCCTGGTGGTGACTAGCGAGGAGGCCGTGGTGGCTGTGCTGCCAGCCGTCCGTGCTGCGCGTCCTTGCCAACTGGCGCCTCGCCTCGCCCAAGTCCTGCTGCCGGGTGCCGGAAGCTCCGGCGGTGGCGTCCACGTCGTGCCCTTGGGCGTCGCCGATCTCCAGGGCGGGCGATGGCACCGTCGGGCATGACGAAGGCGTCGTACCAGTCTCCGCCGATGTCGAGCCCGTCTCGGATTGGTCGGTAGCGGGCGATCTCCAGGCCGGGGAGGTGCCATGGTCTGCTGCAGCGCCGTGGCCAGCTCGACTCGTGCCTCTTGCAACCTGACGCGCTTCAGTGCCTGGCCTGCAAGGTCGGCAAGAGTGCCCATGAAGGCCCGCCCGTCCGGGGACGAGTGGTGCTCGCTGTCGTAGGTCACTAACCGGGCCCCGAGCGGCTGATCGCCGCCCGGGCTGAGGGAGGTGATCGAGATGGCGTAGCCGGAGTCGAGCTGGTCGAAGTACGGCATCATGGCCCCGTGCGGCCAGCGGCGGATGTAGTCCTCCCGGTTGGGAATGAACTGTGGCTCGCCGGTGCGGATCACATAGGGCAGTGTGCTGCGGGCGTCCAGCGGCAGGCCGTGCAGGGCGGCCACCGGTATCGGGATCCCGGCATCGGAGGAGACGCGCAGGCGGCCTTCCGTGATGAACCCGCTGGTTTTTCTTCAAGCGGACCGCACCTTCGTCACGAAACCCACCGGTTCTCGGAGATCCGGGCCCGGACGCGCGCCCCCTCGCGCTGCAGCACGATCAGGGCCATGTCGTCGGCGAGCGGCCCACCCGTATGCGCCCGCAGGTCTGCGCCGATCCTGCGCACGAGCTCATCCGGACGCTGATCGGCCCAAGCCGTCACTCGCTCCGCGAGGGGGTAGAAGCTGCCCATGCTGTCCCGGGCCTCGGTGACTCCGTCCGTGTACAGCACCAGCCGGTCACCCGGGGCGAAACGGAAGGTCAATGGGGCGTAGTCGGTCTCCGTCAGGGCGCCAAGACCCAGCGGGGGAGCTGGGGCACTGACTTCCAGGGGCGTGACGTGCCCCCCATGCAGCAGAAGCGGCGGCAGATGGCCGAAACTGATCAGACGGGCACAGAGCTGGTCGTCTGGGATCTCCAGCACGGCCGCCGTGACGAAGTGTTCACCGGGCCATTCGTCAGGATCCCCGCGGTTCGACTGGCCCAGGTCCCAGCGCACATCGGACTCCAGGGCGGACGCGAGCCCGGACAGTGTGGAGTGCTGGTGTGCGTTGAAGCGGAAGGCACCGAGGACGGTCTCGATGTCCCCGATGGCCCCGAGCCCTTTGCCGCGCGCGTCCCCGATGATCAGCCGGGTGGGGCCAGGCGCGCTGACCAGTGCGTACAGGTCTCCACCGATACGGGCTTCGGTCTCGGCGGCCACGTACGTCGACGCCAGGGACACCGCTCCCGCGCGTCGCGGCAGTGGCCGCAGCAGCACGGACTGCGCGGCTTCCGAGACCTGGCGCACCCTGGCCAGGTGGCGCTGATGCTGCTCGCGCAGACGGGTGGCGATCAGGAGCAGCGCCGAGAACAGCACCAGGGACAGCATCTGCACGAGTACGTTCTCGGTGGTCAGCGTGCGCCGTTCGGCTCCTGCGACAACCAGCGACGCCAGGGCGAGCAGAGCGGTGACGGCAGTACGGCGGGTGTCAGCGAAGGTGGCGGCGAGCGCGAGCGGGATGACCAGCAGATGGGCGAGGTGGATGTCCGGCGGCAGGAACCAGTCGGCCGCCGGAACCGCCAGGATCGGCACGGACCACAGGGTCACCCATCGGTAGCCCCGCCATCCGCTCGGTGCCCTAGTCGCCTGCAAAGGCGGTCTGCTCTGCATTGTTCTCCCAGGTTCGGCGCGCACGGCAATGAAGCGTCGCTGCTCGGTACGCACGCTGAGCTGCATCAGGGCACAGGGCACCGGGAAGAGCAGCCGTACGTACGTCCACAAACTGCTGTATCCGGCCGCTTCGGCCGTTCTGGCTGCTTCGACCACGTTGCAGATCCACTCCCAATCTCTGAGGCGGACGAAGTCCGAGGTTCACGAAACTTCCGATGCAGTCGTTGGAGTTTTGCGACAAGGCGGGAAGGCTGGATGGGACTTTCCACCCCGACACCGGGCTGCCGCTGGCGTGGCGCGGTGTGGGAGCGTACGTCCGCTCTCCAGCCACATAAATGGTGCGTACGAGTTGACGGTCTTCTCGGGGCACAGGCACTGGCCTCCAAGCGCTTGGGCTGGGCGGGTAAGTGGTTTCACGCACTGGCTGGCAGTTGCTGATCAGCCCAGATGATTTTGCCGTCCGGGATATGGCGGATTCCCCATCGGCGGGACAGTTGAGTGACGAGGAAGAGGCCGCGGCCGTGTTCGTCGGTGGAGCGGGGGTGTCGCACAAGCGGGTGGCTGTGGCTGGCGTCGGAGACTTCGCAGGTCAGCATCTCGTGCCGGATGAGGCGTAGGCCGATCGTGCGGTCGCTGTTGCAGTCGCCGTTGCAGTCGCCCTTGCCGTGGATGATGGCGTTGGTGAACAGTTCGCTGACGATCAGCCCTGTGGACTCGGCTAGGTGTTCCAGTCCCCACTGGGTCAGCTGCCGGGCAGCGAGAGTTCGGGCACGGCTGACGACGGCGGGGTCGCTGGGGAACTGCCAAGAGGCAACCTGGTCTGCGCTCAGCGAGCGGGTCCGTGCGAGAAGCAGAGTGACATCGTCGCTCGGCGGCTTGGCCCGCAGTGTGTCCACCGTCGACGAGCACAGATCGTCCAGCGTGAGGTCGGGCCGTGCGAGGGCCGCGCGCAAACGGTTCATGCCGGCGCTGATGTCCTGGTCGCGGGCCTCGATCAGACCGTCGGTGTAGAGGGCGAGCACGCTTCCTTCGGCGAGTTCCAAAGTTACGGACTCGAAGGGGACCAGTCCGAGGCCGAGCGGTGCTCCGGTGGGCAGGTCGGGGAAGGTGACATGGCCGTACGGGTCGATGACCGCGGGCGGGGGGTGGCCGGCCCGTGCCATGGTGCAGGTACGGGTGACCGGGTCGTAGACGGCATACAGGCACGTGGCGGCCATCGTGGTGGTGGCCGGGTGCCGGGGGTCGGCTTCCGCCTCGGTGAGGCGGATGACCTGCTCGTCGAGGCGGGACAGTACTTCGTCGGGAGGCATGTCAATGTCGGCGAGGGTGTTCATGGCGGTGCGGAGTTGGCCCATCTTCGCCGCCGCGTTGATGCCGTGTCCGACCACGTCGCCGACGACCAGGGCGACGCGGGCGCCGGAGAGGGGGATCACGTCGAACCAGTCACCCCCGATGCCGTGGTGGCTGTCGGCCGGCAGGTAGCGCCAGGCCACATCAGCGGCGGAGCCGCCTGTGGCGTGGCGGGGGAGCAGCAGGCGCTGCAGGGCGAGAGCCGCGGAGCGTTCGCGCACGTATTGGCGGGCGTTGTCCAGGGCCAGCGCTGCCCAGCTGACGAGTTCCTCGGCCAAGAGCAGGTCGTCCTCCTCGAACGGCCTGGGGTCCTTCGTCCGCACGAAGACCGCCACGCCCAGCACTGCGCCCCGGGCGTGGATCGGGACGACCATCAACGAGTGCATGGTGTGCTCGCGGATCTTCTCCGCCCGCGCCGGGTCGTGGTGGTCGAGCCATGTGCCCGGGGATGTGTCCAGCATCGGCTCGAAATGGGATTTCCCGGAGCTCAGGACACCGGTGAAGGGCGAAGTGGGCGGGACGAAGACGGGCTCTCCGCGAGCGAACAGGGACTCCGGCGTTCCCGGGTGGATCGAGGCCAGGCCCGCTCGGCGGAAGACGGGGATGTGTCCGCCCTGTGGGCCGAGATGGGCCAAGGGCTCCTCGCCGAGTGGGACGGACTCCGCCAGGTCGACGGTGGCGTAGTCCGCGAGGAACGGCACGGCGAGGTCGGCCAGTTCCTGCCCGGTCTGTATGACGTCCAAAGTGGTGCCGATGCGCCTGCTGGCCTCGCCGAGGATTGCCAGACGCTCTCGCGCCCGTCGGCTGTCGGTGACGTCCACGCTCACGACGCAGACGCCCAGCGCGCGACCCTGCGCGTCGTCGAGGCGGAAGTAGGACGCCGTCAATATGCGGTTGCTTCGCACATTCGCCGGCAGGAAGGCCTGGTAGTCCACGTTGATCGCCGGGTCGCCGCTCTCCAGCACCTGGCGCATCAGTGCCTCCAGCGTTTCGGCCTCCGTCCCGCGTGCTGCCTCCGTCAGCCTGCGGCCCAGCCGCTCGGGGAGAGGGATGCCGTCCTTGGAGCCCTGGGTGTCGTTCACCTGGATGCAGCGCAGGTGCGTGTCCCGTATGACGACACCGATCGGCAGGCGGCTCGGCAGCGGCAGCGTAGCGAGGAGCGGCTCCGCCACTGTGGCCTCGGCCGGCCACGCGGGAAGCAAGGCCTTGTCGGTCGCGCAGACCACCCACCAGTCCCGGCCGTCCTGCCCGGACAGCGATGACACGCACAGGCGCACGTCGATGATGCGGCCGTCGCGGTGGCGCACCTGCGCGAGGTCGGACCAGCGGCCCCGGAGGGTGCTCTCTTGTGCGGCTTGTGAAGCCTTTGCTCGGTCGTCAGCGGCCACCAACAGGACACCGGCGGACCGTCCCACCACCTCCGCGGCCGAGTAGCCCACGAGCCGCTGAGCGGCCTGCGACCATCCGACCACCGTCCCCTGCGCGTCGAGGAGAGCTATCGCTGGGCAGACTGTCTCGATGGCCGTCTGAGCCTCGGAGACTGCTGTCTCTACGGAACTGCCCATTGCTCTTCCCTTCTGTGTCCCCCGGCGATGCGGTCCCCCCATCTGCTCGGCTGTCTGGTGGATGGATAGGTCCAGGCAGGAGTGATCGAGCTACCAGGCACGGCAGGCCACAGCTCATTCACACCTTCCCCCGACGGTGGCGGCGGTGGTCTCGACCCGTCAGACGTGCTCCGACGGGACCCCTGTCGGGGCCCGGGTGCGGCCAACGGGCCGTCGGCTGACACCGACGGCAGCAACACGGCCGTCCGGTGACTCCCCGCTTGCTCTGCACCCGGGAAAGGCGCCCATGAGCCATAGGGAGACCATCACGGTGCGGTGTCCAGACCGATCAAGCTCTGAGGCCTCGGGGGCGAGCTTCGCCCAGCCCAGACAGCGCGGGTGCTCGGGGAGATGCCGCGGACTTCCGTGTGCTTCGTCTGTGCTCATGTCTGCAAAGCTACGTACCCAGCGGCACCGGCGTATGGTCCATTTCTATGACAAATTCCCAGACCAATTCTGCCGACAAAGCAAGCTCGTGATCTACGGAGCTGGGACACTGACCCGCTCCCGAATGTGGCGCTCCGAGCATGCGACGTGGCGCTCCGGCTTCGCGGGGTAAACGGTCTGACAACATCGGTGTCTTCCTCTTAGCCACTGACCTCGACAAGCTCTACACCCAGCGGACCCGCGAGTTCGGGGAGTTCATTGGCAGGGCCGGCCACACCCTGGTCGGGGCGGATTCGATACCGGGCTGATGAAGGTCGTCGCCGACGGAGTGCGCGCGTCGAGAGGGCGGCTCACGGGGATCTCGGTCGATTTTCTCCGGAAGTGGATCAGGAAGGACGCCGACGAAATGACGTTCGTCAGGCATCTCGCTGAACGGAAGGCACGGTTACTCGCCGTGTCCGACGCAGTAGTGGTGATGCCCGGCGGGCGTGGGCACGCTGGACGAAGTGACCGAGGTCCTGGAGCTGCGGAAGCACGGCCTGTACGACGAGCCCGTGGCATTCGAGCGGATGTTCAGGGCGGCACAAGCGAAGGCTGATGCGGCCGGAGACATCGACTGGCTGCTGTCGGTCGACTCCACGATCGTGCGGGCCCACCACCACGCCGCCGGGGCGCGAAAAGGTGGGCGCCGGGCACTCGGACGGTCGCGCGGTGGTCTGACCAGCAAGATTCATCTGCCCTGCGATGCCTTCGGTCGTCCCCTCGCCTTCGTGGTCACGGGCGGCAACACCCACGACCGCACCCAGTTCACCGCCGTCGTGGAAGCGATCCGGGTGCCCCGCATCGGCCCGGAGCGCCCCTGGACCAGGCCGTCTCAGGTCATCGGTGACAAGGGCTACAGCTCGAAGGCGATCCGCCCCCGGCTCCGTCGGCGGGGCATCGATCACATGAACGAATCTCGGCAGGGACGCTCCCGAACCGGACAGAGGCGCGTCCGCTCCGCCATCGGAACCCCGTCTAGGGCAGCACCCTGCACAGTGCGTCCAGTGTGCCTGCCCACGCGCTGTCCGAGGGCGCCGCGTAGTTGACCACCAGGGCGTCCCGTTCGGGCAACTGCCATCCGCAGTCCGCCACTTCGTAGCGGAACTGAGTCAACCCCCTGATCGTCAGACCCTGCCGGGCCGCGTTCTGGACCACCGAGCTTTCGGTTCCACGGGGGAGTTCGAGGACCGTCTGCAGTCCTGCAGCCATCCCGGTCACACGAATGCCGGGAGCCCTCTGGCGCAGGACCTCGACCAGCTGATCGCGGCGCCGCCGGTAGCGCTGCCGCATCGAGCGCACATGACGGTCGTACGCACCCGAGGCGATGAATTCCGCCAGCGTCAGCTGCTCCAGGGCGCTCGTCATGTAGTCGCCGTGCCCTTTGGCCGCCAGGATCTGCGGGATGATTTCCTCCGGCAGCACCATCCATCCGAGCCGTACCCCCGGCGCCAGGGACTTGCTCACGGAACCGAAGTACACCACCCGCTCCGGATCGAGGCCTTGCAGGGCCCCTACCGGCTGACGGTCGTAGCGGAACTCCCCGTCGTAGTCGTCCTCGAGGATCAGGCCGCCCGTGGCACGTGCCCACTCGACGGCTGCCGTGCGCCGGTCCGGGCGGAGCGCGACCCCCGTGGGGTACTGGTGCGCCGGGGTCATCAGCACCGCCCCCACCTCGCGCAGTTGCGCGAGGTCCTCGATGCGTGCGCCATGGTCATCGACGTGGAGGGGCGGGGTGTGCAGGCCGGCGTTCGCCAGCAGGTCGCGATACAGGCCGAGTCCGTAGACCTCGACGGCCACCCCTCGCACCCGCCGCACCCTGAGCGCCTGCGCCATCAGCGCCAGGCCGTGGTGGAAACCGGAACAGATGACGATCCGGTCCGGCTCGGCGCGCACTCCGCGGGCCCGGGCGAGGTAGTCGGCGAGTGCGGTGCGCAGCTCCATCCGGCCGCGGGCGTCGCCGTAGCCGAAGGCATCGTGTGGCGCGGCGGTCAAAGCCCGGCGAGCCGCGGTGAGCCACTGCGCGCGCGGAAAGGTCGCGAGGTCCGGTGCACCGGTCAGCAGGCCATACCGGGAACGGGGCTCGTCCGGCCTCGTGCGAGGAGCGTCGGGCGCGGGCCTGTGCGGCTCGACCCGGGTGGCCACCCGGGTCCCGGAGCCCTGCCGGGCGGTGAGCCAGCCCTCAGCGACCAGCTCGGCGTAGGCCTCGACCACGGTGTGACGTGAGACGCCGAGATCCGCGCCGAGCGAGCGGGAGGCCGGCAGCCGACTGCCGGGCGCCAGACGCCCTGTCCGTACGGCCTCCCTCAAGGCGTCAGTGAGCCCTGCACGCAGCCCGGGTCCGCGCAGCTCCAGATGCAGGTCGGTACCGAACGCGGGGGGCGAACCGGTCGCGGAATTGGTCCGGGAACCTGTCATGTAAATGAACCATACTCCCGTACCATCGACTGGCTGGTCGTCCTATTGGGCCACGATGTTCGTCCCGGTCGTCCGTGACGATCAGGACGAACTTGTCCGCCACCTTGTAGACGTCCAGCTGCTCGGTGAACGGGCGCCCGTGGCTGGCCCCGGGCAGCGCCAGTGCTGTGTCGCGCGCTCTGTCCTGGAGCTTTTCGCCGCTGATGGGCATGGCGAAGGTCAGGCGCGGCGGCCGTAGGTGCGCGGATCCACGGGCTGCTCGGACTTGGGAAGCCCGCCGACCACGAGACGGTAGGAGTCGATCACGAGCTCCTTCACTAGCTTCTCGTCGATGGTGCCCCCGCCTTCCACCGTGATCCAGTGCCTCTTGTTCATGTGATAGCCGAGGCTAATGTCTGCGTACTGCTCACGCAGGGCTGCGGCGTCGTCCGGATCGGCTTTCAGGATCACGACGGGGCGCCCCGGCATGTCGGTCATGAGCATGAAGACCTTGCCACGCACCTTGTAGAGGCGCCAGTCGGGGCCCAAACGATGCTCCAGGTCGGTGCCGGGCAGTTCCACAGTGCAGTCGCCCGCGATCTTCTGCAGCTCCTGTCCGTCCAAGGTGATCAACTCCTCTATCGATCCGAGTGCTCTGACCGCCCGGCCAAGGACCAAGGTGGCGTCTCCCGCGTGGCGGCCACGAACGGTGGCGGTCGGGTCCGGCATGGCCGGCGAACGCGGTGAGTTCGGCGACGCCGCGGCCGAGCCGCTTCATCTCGTACACCGTGATGATGACCCGCCCGCCAGTCGGACTGTGGCCGTCAGTCCCTACGGGCGTATGCGGATGACTGTCTTCCCGCTGCGTCGCGTGGTCGAGTTAAGGGCACCAATGGCATCATCGAAGCTCGCGACGTTACCGATGTTTGTCCGCAGCCGTCCGTCCCGCACCCGCTGCACGATCTCACTCAGTTCGGCACGATCGGCCTCGACAACGAAGTCCACCGCCAGGCCGTCAGCGGGCCGCGCCTCGACCGGGCCGACGATGGACACCAGCGTTCCTCCGGCCTTGATCAGGGCAGCGGACCGCTTCTGAACGTCGCCACCGATGACATCGAAGACCAGATCGACGTCGCCGACGTCTTTCAGCGCGTCGTTCTCGAGGTCGACGAACTCATGCGCGCCGAAGTCGAGTGCCTTCTCACGGTCGGCGGCGCGTCCGGTGCCGATGACGTAAGCGCCGGCCTCACGTGCGAGCTGGGTCACCATCGTCCCGACTGCCCCGGCCGCGCCATGGGCGAGGACGGTCTGGCCAGCCTGAAGGCGGCCGTGCTGGAACAGCCCCTGCCAAGCGGTCAGACCTGAGATTGGCAGGGACGCGCCTACTGCGAAGTCGACGTCGCCGGGCAGCGGCGCGAGGTTGCGTGCTTCGATCGCCACGTACTCCGCCAGGGTGCCGTCGCGGTGCCAGTCGGCGAGGCCGAATACCCGCTGCCCGACCGACAGCCCCGTCGTGCCGTAGCCGAGGGCGGTGACCACTCCGGCCAGCTCGTGGCCGAGGATCGACGGTGTCTTGTCACGGCCGGCGCGATCGGTCCAGGTCGATGGCCACTCGATCTCAGTCGGGACGAAGCCCGATGCATGAATCTGAACGATGACGTCGTTGATCGCTGCGGGCGGCTCAGGCCGCTCCGTCAGCGTCATCCCGGCCGTTCCCGCGGCCTGGTCGGTTACCACAATGGCTTTCATTGAGATTGTCCTCTTCCTCGTATGTGTTGGTTTCCAAGTGGGTGTTTAGACGAAGGTGAACAGCTGGTCGGCGTCGAATCGCGAGATCGGGTTGGTGTACTGCTTCTTGGGGTCGGGGTAGCCGAGGGCCAGCAGCAGCGTCGTGCTGTGTCCGGTCTCGCGGATCTTGAACGCCTTGTCGACGCTGGTCGGGTCGAACCCCTCCAGCGGCGTGGCCTCGACGCCAAGCTCAGCGGCCGCCATCATGGTCAGGCCCACCGCCAGGTAGGTCTGCTTCTCCATCCAGTGGTTCAGGTCCTTGTAGCCATAGTTGCGCAGATTGAGGAAGTCTCGGGTCATTGATTCCCACAGCTCCTGCTTTGACGGGTCAGGGAACCGGCCGTCGGACCTCTCCGTCGTGAACACCGCCTCAAGGTGGCTGTCAGGCACATCTGCCCGGGTGGTGAGGATGATGGTGTGCGACGCGTTCAGGATCTTCTCGCCGTTATCCTGGAATCGTTCGCCCAGGTTGGCCGCCAACCGCTCTTTGCCTTCGTTTGTGGCAAGGACGTAGAAGTGGTTGGGCTGTATGTTCACCGACGAGGGCGTCGAGCGCAGGAACCTCAGCAGCTGCTGAAGTGTTTCCTCCGGAATGGTTTTGCTGGGGTCGAAATACCTGGTGAGATGCTTGTTCATGAGCTTGTCGAGGTTCATGTCAATCTGCCTTCTTTCTGTGATCGGTAGGTGCGGAGCAACGGTTCGCCAGGGGTGGGCTAGCTCTTGCCGGGGGCCAGCAGTTCGCTCACGCGCCCGAAGCTGATTCCTGTCGTTGCGGAGGCGAGGTCACCTGCGACGAGAGCCTTGGTGGCCTGTTCGAGCGCCCCCATTGCGTGGGTGTAGAGCGCCGGACCCACGCTGATGCGCTTGACCCCGGCCTTCTGTAGTTCAGCGACGGTCAGCACCTTGTCCGCCGGCGAGATGAGGACGTTGACCGGCGTCGGCGCGACGGCGGTGACGATCGCGGTCAGGGCATCGAGGTCGGGTGGGTAAGGGGCGTAGAGCACATCCGCGCCGACCTCGGCGAAGGCCGTTAGGCGCCGGACAGTGTCGTCGAGATCGGGCCGCCCCTGGATGAAGTTGTCGGTGCGGCCGGTGACGACGATGCGCCCCTTGGCCGCGTTGACGGCACTACGCATGCGGTTGACAGCATCGTCGAAGTCGCGGATCGGTTGATCGGGATTGCCCGAGGTGTCTTCGATCCCAATACCGGCCAGGCCAGACGCCACGGCGGCTTCCACGGTCGCAGCGACGTCTTCAGGCGTGTCGCCGTAGCCGTCCTCGAAGTCCCCGTTAACGGGCAGCCCAGTGAGCTGACCGAACAGCCGCGCATGCTCGAGGTGCTCGACATGGGTGACTTCGTGACGCCCGTCGGACCGGCCGAGCGTGGCAGCGAGCGCCGCTGACGATGTCGCGATCGCCTCGAAGCCGGCATCGGCCAGCATCAGCGCCGAGAGGCCGTCCCATACGTTCGGCATGACGAGGCCACCGTCGCGGGTGTGCAGTGCCATGAATCTCTCATAGAGTTCGGAGCCCGGCATATCGAACCTTTCCCGAGTGATCGTTGGCGACAGTGACGGATCGAGCGGCTAGGTACGCCGCCTCGACGAGGACGCCGACGCTCATCCCGGCGTACCGACCGAGCTGACGGCGGGGATGTCGATGTCGGTCTGGTTGACGTTGTTGATGAAGTTGGTCAGCAGGACCTGCACCGCCACCGTGACGATCGCCAGGATCTGCGGGTCGGCGTACCCGGCGCCTCGTACAGCCGCCAGGTCGGCGTCGCTCACCTGACCGCGGCTCTCCACCACCCGCTGAGCGAAACGAGCGACCGCAGCGCGCTTGGGATCGATCGAGCTCCCGGCCCGGGCCAAGTCGATGTCATCGCTCGACATGCCACCGAGTTCG
This sequence comes from Streptomyces sp. NPDC000941, assembly GCF_053599555.1. Taxonomy (NCBI): domain Bacteria; kingdom Bacillati; phylum Actinomycetota; class Actinomycetes; order Kitasatosporales; family Streptomycetaceae; genus Streptomyces; species Streptomyces sp. NPDC000941. The sequence continues at coordinate 10,712 of NZ_JBSFMM010000130.1, read as the reverse complement.
GACGATACGTACGTGTGCATCGCCACGCAGTAATCGCAACCGTTGGCTTGCGACACGGCGAGCGCGATGGTGTGCCGCGTCTTCGCGTCCAGAACCCGGCTCAAGGTGCCCTGGAGTGTCATGACGACGTCGAGGACGGTCGGGTTCGACGCGAGAGTCGCGAACATGTTCGGGACGAAGCCGAACTGTGCGCCGATGTTGTCGAGGATGCCCTCCGCCCCATCGGGGGCGTCGTCAGGAGAGGGGACGTTCAGTCGTGACATGGCGAATCAGCCTCCGGTGAGTGGTCGTCGTCAGCCCGGGTTGGGCTTGAGATGTTTTGGGCTTGTCGGCCCACTTCTTGAGTGAAACTCCTCGCGGCTGGGCTGTCAAGCCCAATCCGGGTATCGTCTGAAGCATGAAACCCACCACGGGAGCTCGGGAGCCCCATAAGCTCACCGACAAGGGACAGGCAACGCGGGCCCGCATCCTGGAGCACGCCGCGGAGCTCATCTACACCAAGGGGGTCCACGCGACGAACAACGAACAGCTCCGCCGCGCCGCTGGCGTCAGCGGATCGCAGCTCAACCACTACTTCCCGACCAAGGAGAGTCTCGTCCTAGCCGTGATCGCCTGGCAGGCCGAGCGCGTCCTCACGTTCCACCGTGGCGAGCGATTCGCCTGCTTCGACAACCTCGACGCTTTTCGGGCGTGGGCGGATTTCTACGTCGGCTACGAGCGCGCCTACCAGGAAGGCTGCAGCCTCGGCTCCCTGGCGAGCGAGATCATCAAGACGGACCTTGACGTTCACGACGAGCTCGCGAGTGCGTTCGACCAATGGAGGGCCATCTTCCGCGATGGAATTGAGCGCATGCAGCAACTCGGCCGCATCAGCGCTGAGGCAGATCCCACGCAGCTGGCCAATATGCTCCTTGCTGCCTTCCAGGGCGGCATGCTCCTCGCCCAGGTCGCGCGGAACATCGCTCCACTGAAAGATGCGCTGCAGACAGCCATCGACTACGTGCAGACTTTCGCAACGTCTCCCGACGCCGGCGTACTCCAAGCTCGGTAGCCGCTTCCACATGTATGGGTCAGCGGAGCTTGGCATTATGCGACGCCGCAGAGCACTCCGCCGGTAGACGATCGCGCCCCAATCGGATGCGGCCGCCGTCGGCGGTGTGGATCTGCCGGAAGCTGATCGAGTGGTCCTCGGTCGCGGGCATGACCCGAAGACCTCGATCGCCTCGTCGGCGGCGAGCTGCGGCATCACTGCGGCGAACGCGACCAGGGTGGCCAGGCGCCGGTCTCCTCGCAGGTCGGAGACGGCCTGGGCGCGGGCGGCCTTGGCGAACCGCACAAGGGCCTGGATCCGGCCCGGCGGTATCGCGTCCAGGTTCCAGGTGTGGCTGCCGAAGGCGCGCAGCGACTCGTAGGGCTCCAGGGCCTTGCCCACTCCGCGCGCGGAGATGTCGCGCGGGGAGCGGCGCAGCCGGTCCAGCTCGGACAGGCGCCTGCCCACGGGGACGACGACCAACTGCTGAAGGCGCTTGGCCTGCTCGGCGTCGGAGCCGCGGCCAGCGTCGCCCACAGCCGCTTCTCGGCCCGCTCACGGGTGCCGGAGACCAGGCGTTCCAGCACGGTCACCCCGGGCAGCACCACCTTCTTGTCCACCAGGCGCTTGGTCGCGAGGTCGAACAGCAGGGTCGGCCGCTCGTTGCCGATCCAGGCCCGCTGATACAGCCAGCGGGCGAGCGCGAACCACTGGTCGAACTCGAACTTTGTGCACCCGTAGCCGTCGCGGATCTGCTCCTGGTGGTCCCAGCGGGCCTCGTTGCCGCCGTACCCGGCGAACGCCGAGGGCTCCAGCCCGAGCTGCTCGGCGACGTAGGCGACCACCACGGCGGGCACCTCTTCGGGGTTGTTCAGGAAGGTGCCCAGGTAGCGGATGGTGCCGAGCTGGACGGCCCAGCCGATCCGGTTCCGCGGGCCGCGGGCGGCCATCGCCCTGCGGCGCGCGGTCTGGTCCAGCAGGAAGGACCCGGCGAGCTGTCCCTCGTCCGGGTCCTCGGTGAAGTGGCCGAAGCGCCTGCGCTGTTCCTCGACAGTGGCCGCGTTGGTCGCGATCGCTGCGCCAATGCCGTGGCCAGAGCCGGTGATCAGTGCGGTCATGCCAACAAGCCCAGCTGTCATGCATGAGGGTTCCTTTCAGCGCGGTGTGTGGGATGGCCTCTCCCACGCCCCGTGGGACACCACGCGACTCCGATGAGCGAGAAGGTCTACCGGATTGCGTCTGGACCTATGTGATGAGCGTCGATCCTTCGCGCCGTCTTACCGAAATTTCGCTGTTGTGCTTGTTCCTCGACGCCCTCGCGCCCCACCCCCTATCGATCAGCGTGGTGAGACGCCGAGGTTCTGGCGCCGCTATTACTGTCGAACCGAGAAGGCCGTGCAGGCGTGGACTGGGTACAGAGAGGCGCCGGATGAAGGCGATTGTGGTGACGGATCAGGCTGCTGGAACGGCCGGGATGACGCTGGTGGAGCGGCCCGAGCCGCAGGCAGCGCTGAACGATGTCGTCGTTCAGGTTCATGCGTCGGGATTCACTCCGGGTGAGCTGACGTGGCCCTCGACCTGGACCGATCGCTTCGGCCGCGACCGGACGCCGTCGATTCCCGGGCAAGAGCTGGCCGGAGTGGTCACCGCTCTCGGCTATGGCACCACGGGGCTGTCGGTGGGACAGCGGGTGTTCGGCCTCGCGGACGGGCATCGGGGCGGCACCCTGGCGGAGTATGTGGCGATCGAGGCGCGTAACCTCGCGCCGCTGCCGGCCGACGTCGACTTCACGGTGGGCGCGAGTCTGCCGATGCCGGGCCTGACCGCATGGCAGGGACTGTTCGAGCACGGCCGCCTTCAGGCGGGGCAGAGCGTCCTTGTGCATGGCGCGGCTGGCGCAGTCGGGGCGATGGTTACGCAGCTCGCACGAGAGGCCGGCGCTTACGTCATCGGCACCGGACGTACCGCCGATCGACAGACGGCGCTTGGCTTCGGCGCGAGGGAGTTCGTCGACCTCGAGAACGACGCTCTGGAAGACGTCGGCGGAGTCGATCTGGTGTTCGATGTCATCGGCGGAGACATCGGGAATCGGTCCGCAGGCGTGATCCATGCCGGAGGAACGTTGGTGTCCATCGCCGGCCCGCCTGAGGTGCGTCCAGCGGACGGCCTGGCGATCGATTTCGTTGTCGTGCCCGATCGTGCCCAACTGGGTGAGGTCGTCCAGCGGGTGCGGGGCGGACGGCTGCGGACGAACATCGGCAACGTCTCGACCCTCGATGACGCCGTTGCGGCCTTCAACCCGACCGAGCGGATCACGGGGAAGACGATCATCAGTGTTCGTCCGTGAGCGACACGCGCCCATCGATGCACGCCGCCGGCCGGCGCTGTCCAGATCGGCCGGCGGCGTTCCATGGCCCGCGGCGTTACTGTAGGCGTGCGCTCTTGGATCCAGCGGGCAATAACGCTCAGGGCCGCTAGCTGGGAGAACGAAGAACAACCCTCTTCCGGTGACAGCGGCCGATACCGGAGTTCGTGGCAGATCTTCGCGACCCGATCGTTCAGTGCCTGACGATGCCGCGGACTGAGGATTAGCGGCCGACGCGCCACCGCGCGGCACGAGCGGCACAAGACGTGTCGAGAAATCCGAAAAGCGACGGCCTGGAATATGCACCCGGCTGGAACGCTGGATTCAAGTGCCGTCTGCAGCGCGATACGCATGCGCGTTACATCCCACGCTGTCCGGGTGAGCCGGTTGAGGTACCGTCCTGGAGCGCGTCGAGGTTGATGATCGCATCGCTCCACCACTGCAGCGCACGGAATGATTCCGCCACAGCGGCAATCTCCCTACAGGTAGCCTGCTGTCGGCTGGCGTCCTGCTTTGCGCCCTGTCGCATGCCACTGCTGGTGGACGCGACCTGCTCTGCGGCAGATAGTGTTGTTGAAGGATGACGAGGTCATATCGCTCGACGATGGGTAGTGAGCGGCAAATGGACGCCTCGGACGAACTTCTTCAGATGGCTACACCGTCCGCTCTTTTGACCCTGGACGGTGTCATCCGCTCCCTCAACGCTGCGATGGCCACTCAACTGGGCAGGCCGTGGGAACAGTGCGTGGGTCATGGCTTCGTTGATCTACTCCCCGAGGACCAGCGGATCTCGGCTGAGGGCCTGCTGACGCACGGGGCCACGGCGAAGAGGCTTGCGATGCGTGTGCTGGAATTTCCCGGCACGAGCACCGCATCTGTGGTCTGCCTCGTCGAGGCGCGAGCGGTGACGGATTCCTCGAGCGGCGAGCGGCTTGTGTGGGTGCATTCGTTGGACGCGGGACACGACCTCGGCGGTCTGCTGATCCCATTCCAGCTTGCGGCGAAGGCTGCCGACCTCGGCCTCTGCATGTGTTCCCCCGATGAGCAGGTGGAGTGGCTGGGGGGCGCACCCGCCCTGGCCGCGCTCTTCCCGCAGGCGTCGGTGCCCCGGTCCAAGATGATCAGGCGAGTGCACCCTGATGACCGGAAGGACGTGCAGAGGCTTGTGCGCCTGGCTGCCGCCCAGTCCCCGTGGATCAGGTCCCGGTTCCTCACCGAGCACGATGGCTGGCGTGTTCTCGCAGGCCAGGTCCGCCGGATCCAGTTGGGATACGGCGGCCCCGAACGGGCTTTCGCGGTGATCCGCGACGACACCCAGTCGGAGGCACACCGCCAAGAGACGCTGGCCGAGGCGAGCGCGGAGCGGGAGCGCGCCGACGGGATCACCGAGTTCTCCTCCGCCCTGTTCAGCGCCGCCACCGAGCAGGAACTGCAGCAGGTTGTCCTGGCCCGGCTCGCCGCGGCCGTCGGAGGTTCCGGCGCCCTCTTCGCACTCGTCGACGATGGTCGCTTGCGGGTCTCCTCGGATGCCGGGATCCCCACGTGGGAGGTTGATGCTCTGCTCGGCATGTCGCTGGATGAGGACCGGCCGTTGCCCTACGTGATCCGTACCGGTCAGGCACAGTTCTTCCGCAACCACGAGGAGCTTGCTCGCCGGTGGCTGCATGATGACGGTCTGCCCCTGCCGCGCCCCGCCTCCGGCACCGCCTTGTCGATCACCCCCCTCAGCCCGGTGGGCGACCGGCCGCTCGGGGCCTGGGTGGTGACGTACGATAGTGCGCACCTTCCGTCCCCAGAGAAGCTCGCTTTCATGACGACTCTGGCCGAATTGGCAGGCAAGGCACTGAGGGCCATCAGGTTGCAACAAGCCCACGTCGAGCTGTCCATGGCGCTCCAAGAGAGCATGCTCCCGACGCTGCCGGAGCACCTCCCAGGCCTGGAGATCGCCGCCCGCTATCAGCCTAGCCGGGATGGGCTGGATATCGGCGGAGACTGGTACGACGCGTTCTTCCTACCCGACGGTGCGGTCGCTCTGGAAATCGGCGACGCTCAAGGGCACGACGTGGATGCCGCGGTTTTCATGGGTCAGGTGCGCTCGTCCATGCGTGCGATCGCCGCCCACGAGCCTGACCCGGGAACGGTGCTGACGCGTACCAACGAGTTGCTCGTCGCGATGGGCGCGCCACGCTTCGCAAGCTGCACCTTGCTGCACCTCGATCCGCGTGACGGACAGGTCATCGGCACCAGCGCAGGCCATGTGCCACTGCTTCACGCACGCGACGACGGCAGCCACACCATCCGCACACTTCCCGCCGGGCCGGTCCTGGGAATCGTGCCTGGCACCGAGTACCCAGAGGAGACCTTCACTTTGGAAGAGGGCACCGCGCTGGTCATGGTCACCGATGGTGTGGTCGAAGGGCCGCGCCTGACCCTGGACGCCGGACTGGAGCGAGCAGGAGCGCTGGCCGGTCGAGCCCTCCAGGACCGGCTCGGCGTCGAGGCGACCGCAGACCGAGTACTCGACGCGGTGGCCGCGGTGGACCACCTCGACGACGTGGCCGTGCTAGTCATCCGACGCGCATGAGAATCGATGCGTCTCCCTGGCCGGGAAGCCGCCCTCCGGCCGTCATTCAACGGCGCAGCGTCAGCCCAGGGAAACTCCCCCAACGGCTCACGGGACGCGGCGGCGAAGCGGCCCAAAACGCCAGGCGCACAAGCCTGTCTCACCCCTTCAGGCTGAATCTGGCGAACGCTCGGTGTGTCGCCGGGATACTTCGAGCGGCCGGCCCGGCAAGGACTGTTCTGCTCAGATCACCTTGCCCGACGAAGGGCGCGTGCCGGGTGCGCCCTCGGCATCTACACGGCGTACACACCCCCGGCAGGGCGCCCATTTCGGGTCCGCCGCTCACTGCCGCATCGCGCCCCTCCCGGGTGCAGGCGCACGTCCGGGACCTGCGACGGGGAGTAGAAGCGGAGTCGACGTCGGCAGGGCTTTCCCCACCTCCGTCGACGTGAAACTCCCGCCGCAGCTCCTCGCAGCGGCCGGTCCTGTGCCCCTGGCTGGCGAGGAGGGGGCGGGGACCTGTGGGACTCTGTTGGTCGATGTGATGGTTCGCCTGAAATGACCTTCGGGTGCGGTGGACACTGCTCGTTGTCGGGTCTGTTTCCTGGGGGCGAGGGGGAGATCATGTCGATGCATGGGGCGGCTTATGCGAGGGCCCTGTGCGGGCGGTGTCCGTTGTAGAAGGTCTCGTACTCGCGCAGGGCGTGGAGGAGGTGGCTCTGGTTCCAGATCAAGGTCCGATCCAGGAGTTCGGTGCGGCAGGTCTGTATCCATCGCTCCATGAGCGAGTTCATCCGCGGTACTCGAATGCCGGTGGTGACGACCTTCACGCCGGCATCGGTCATCAGGGCGGCGAAGGCGGCTGTGAACTTCGAGTCGCGGTCTCGGATCAGGAACTTCGTCTTGCTGTCTGCGTCTTCGAGGTCCATGAGGAGGTTGCGTCCGAGTTGCAGGATCCAGTCCGCGGTGGGGTGTGCGGTGGCGCCGAGGATCCGGATGCGCCTGGTGGTGTGCTCGATGAGGGCGAAGACGTACAGGCGTGCCCCGGTCAGCGTGCGGACTTCGAAGAGATCGCAAGCCAGTAGAGCTTTGGCCTGGCTGCGGAGAAAGTCTGCCCAGGTGGTGCTCTGCCGTTCGGGTGCGGGTGGGATGCCGTGATCGCGGAGAATCTCCCAGACCGTGGAGGCGGCGACCTTGATCCCCAGGGCTGCGAGTTCGCCGTGGATCCGACGGTATCCCCACGAGGCGTTCTCCTTGGCCAGGCGCAGGACCAGGGCGCAGATCGATCGGATGGTGCGTGGGCGTCCGCATCGTCTGGGGACGCAGGTCGCGGCATGGCGTCGCCTGAGCAGTTCACGGTGCCAGCGCAGGACCGTGTCGGGCCGGACCAGCAGCAGATACCGCAGTCTGTCTTTGGGGAGGTGGTGGAGCAGGCCGGCGAGGATGGCGCGGTCTGTGTCGGTGAAGGTCGGCTTGCCGACCTGACGCTGCAGGACCAGCAGCTGGTGCCGGAGTACGAGGATCTCGACGTCCTTCTCCCTGTCGCTCATCGGCAGGAGGCGTAGGAACGCCAGGGCATTGGTCGCGGCGAGGTAGGCCAGACGCAGCAGCACGACAGATCACGATGCCGCCGGGTCCCTGCGTAGGTGAAGACCCCGGGGTGAACGTCGAGGAGAACCGAAGATCCGTGGTCAGGCTCCCGACCTGCGTGGATGATTTATCGGACCCGCAGACGCCGTTCCCGGTGAGGTCCACCGTGTCATCGCCGGTATCGGTGTGCAGCGTGAGTGTGGTGCCGCTCGGCACTCCGGTGGCGACCACGCTCCCCGGGTCACCGACGATGTCGAGCACGCGTTGCGCGGTCACCGTGGTGTTGGCGGGGTCCTTTGTGCAAGGCACCATCTGCACAGGCGAGTCGCCTGCGACATTGGTGGTGCCGAGGCCCAGGTCCTCGCTGACGATCGTGTACAGGTTGCCCAACACTATCGCTGGTTGACCGGTCTGCTGGATGAAATACGTCATCTTTGGCCCTCATGGCGAGAGGAGCGGAACCGGGGGAGGCTATCCCGGTAGGGATATTCGGGCCTTGTTGTTGGAAAGGTTTGCGTCGAATTGCCTTGCTTTCCCTTCAGCAGCGAAGATTCCATCGCCACGGCCGCGCTCGTACGTCACAGTCAGTTGTGCTGTGGCTCCTGGCCTAAGGTTCCCAACACCCCATTGGAGTGCGGTGTCAGATCGTGAATCCGCAACAACGCCTTGACTAGCGCTGGGAAGGGTAATTGGAAGGCCGTGCTCGCTCACGTCCACTACGACGCCCGTCGCTGTATCGGGGCCGTTGTTGATGACTTCGGTGACAATGTGGGAGTCCCTGGCGAATCTTGCTGTAACGCTGATGTCGGCATCCCCAGGAGCTGTTGCGCTGGGAGACTCGGCCGGAAGTATCAGTGTCGATTCTGTTGCGCGATCGTCATCTCCGGTGAACGTGCCCTTGAAGAGACCAACCAGGCTAAAGTTGCCCACCTCTCGAGCCACCACGTCACGTTGTCTGTCCTCATAGTCGGTTTCCCGGAACATTCGGGCAGAAGTGCCTGTCGTTCCAACCAAGATGACCGACTGCACGTTGTCGTCCAGATCTTCTCCGGTGATGAGCTCATCCTGCTCGGTGTCCCGGTCCCCAGTCTCATGGAGATAAGCCAGCGGAGCGTCGCTGATCACCTTGGCCACCGTTTCGAGTTCGGAAAAGAAAAAGCTTCCGATTTCGAGCAGAGTGTTGAGGCTTTGCAGAGTGGAGTTGACGGCCCGCAGGGCTTGGACCGCGGTTCCAAGGCTGGGCAGCGCAGATCCGCGCCGGACGATGACGGAGAAGGCTACGCCGCGCGGGTTGGTGAGGGAAAGGTCTGCCCGGTTGCACAGGACCATGACCGCCGGAATGTCCAGTGACGGCAGGTCGACTGGTATGTCGATGACCTTGTTGAAGGATTTTGGTGTCCCTCCAACCGTCACGCTCACCTCGACGGTTACACGGATCTTGTAATGGAACGGTTCGGTAGGGATGGTACTGTCCACAATCGGCGGCCGAAGCAGGTAATTTACCTGGTTTTGCTTCTCCGAAGGCGTAAGCGATACATCCGCCGGGACCGAGAGCACATCGCGTTGATCCACAGGGGTGTTATCGCGGGTGACCTCGTACCCGACCTTCAACCTGGCGGTTTCGAGTATTGAACTCGCAGTGCCCGTCAAACTGCCTGCGACAGCTCCTGTCAAGGTGCCGGAAAGCTCGGAAGCGATACCAAGTGGCTGTTGGACGATCTGAGGTACGACGGAAATGTTCACCCACTGCCCCGGAGCTGCCCGGTCCGCGTTGTGCAGTACCGTCACGCTGTCGAGGAGCTGTTGGGCTATGTCAGTAGCGAGACTGCCCTCTGTCGCTGTAGGCGTAGACAACAGTGTCACCTCGATCCCAAAGGGTTACCCTGGCGCTGCGTTCTTCCACCTGAGGGTCAGCGGAGGGCATGTTTGAGCATAAAGTTAGTTACGCCCTTCCTCCCTTCCTTCATTGTTAGGCGGGCAATCGTGTGATGCAACCGCAGCTGCTGACGTACCGTCTCAGGATTGTTGTCCGCTCGCCTCGACCGGCGCGAGAGCGGCAACGTGACCCACGCCCGCTAGGCCCATGCGTCCTTCACGAAATCGGCCGAGGGCGGTGACCTGCTGGTTCTGGCTGATCAGTAGGTCAAGCCGCTGTTCGTTTCACCGCCCGCAGAGTGACGGGCGGTCGTTTGAGGCTGTTACAACGGCTAACACAATGACCTGGATTGGCCTGGGTAGCCGTGTCTGGGGCGGTAGTTGAGCGTTCAGTCCTGTGTGGGGACGTCGCCGTGGATCGTGTCGGATGAGCTGTGGGACCACTTGGAGCCGCTGCTGCCGCAGCGCGAGCGGCGCTTTCGGTATCCGGGTCGCAAGCGGTTGCCGGACCGTGAGGTGCTGTCCGGGATCCTGTACGTGCTGCACACCGGCATCCAGTGGGAGTATCTGCCGCAAGACCTCGGCTTTGGCTCGGGCATGACCTGCTGGCGGCGGTTGCGGGACTGGAACGAGGCTGGTGTCTGGCAACGACTGCATGAGGTCCTGCTCGCCGAGCTGAACGCAGCCTCCCGGCTGGACTGGTCCCGCTGCGTGGCCGATTCCTCCCACGTCAGGGCGCTAAGGGGGCAGTACACGGGCCCGTCGCCGGTCGACCGAGGACGGGCAGGCTCGAAACACCACTTGATCACCGACGGACACGGCACCCCGCTCGCGGTCCTACTGACCGGCGGCAATCGCAACGACGTCACTCAGTTGCTGCCCTTGCTTGACGCGATCCCGCCGGTTCGCGGCCGGGTCGGCCGTCCCCGCCGCAAGCCCGACTCACTGTTCGCCGACCGTGGCTACGATCACGACCTCTACCGCGACCAGGTCCGCGCCCGCGGCGTCGTGCCGGCGATCGCCCGCCGCGGCACCTGGCACGGCACCGGACTGGGCGCCTATCGGTGGGTCGTGGAGACGAGTTTTGCGTGGCTTGTCAGCCGCGGACGTCCATGAAGCCCGGGCGTTTCCCCTTGAGCGTGGACACCCTGATCATTGGATCGTGATGATCCATAGGACAGGAGTTCCCGTTGGGGACGTCGAAGTACTCGCCTGAGTTCCGGGCCGATGCCATCGCGCTGTACCACTCCAGCCCGGGTGGGACGTACGCGTCGGTGGCCAAGGACCTG